>JAFXGB010000145.1 GCA_017520235.1 Muribaculaceae bacterium
TATCTACAGATGCAGTACGCAAGCGATGTCAACGGGGACAACTCCCCTTCCATCGCAGTGCCAGCCGATTATATTTCAGTCGTATGGAGATAGACGATGCTATTCTTGACCGTGATTTGTTGACGAAGTTTGCATAAAAGAGGAACTACCCATGACTTACATCGACTACATGAACTTTTCCGATAAGCTATATGAACAAAGCAAGTTCACTTGTTTTGTCATGGCGAGGAAAAGTGCGCAATGCGAACCAATTCTGGCAATTAGCTGAATACGAATCTTTTGCAGCCGGCGAAGTGGCACTCTACGCTTTTCTTGTCAACGAATGTAACAAGTTCCATTGGCAAATGCCTTTTTCTTGCCCTACCTTTCATGTTTGCAATCGGCTTCGGATGTCAAAACAAACATTGGTTACTACAAGAAAATGGCCTATAAAATACCAACAATCGGACTATAAATTTTTCAAGTTCTATTTTACTACATTAAAAAAATTCTGTTGGCTCAAAATTTGAGTTATTGCGGTATTAAGAAGAGAATTGGTAGCTGTCACATTATTGTAGTTTTCAATATCCCAATAGAAACAGCCATCCCATAAACCACGGTCTATATCCGAACATATTTCTTTTATAGCTCCTTCTTTGATTTTACCATTATCGGCAAAATATCCTTTAATACCTATTCTTTCTTTGAATACTGCAATATTCAGATTCTCAGCCCAGGTAAATTGTTCAAACCACTTATCTGGATAAATAATTCTTTCATTCTCTCTATCTAAAACGCTATTGGCAAAAACTTCATTAATCCATCGTTTAGATATGCTGCGTAATGTATTCAAACGAATATTATCACTAAAATATGTTTCTGGATCTATGTAAAATAATTTATCGCAATATCCCAATTCCATTTGATTGATTATGGCAGAAATCTCATCTCTGTCAATTATTGTTCTTTCAAAATGAATACTTTGAATGTCAAATTTCGTAAATGAAGCCGCTAATATAGGTATTCCTAATTTGTGTAAGGCTACAATAAAAACTCTTTTTTCTGCAACACTTAATGAGTTGTTAAATTCAGCCTCAGCCATATCATAGGTATTGCCCTTACCCGAATATTTCCTTAAGATATTCAATCCTTTAATTGCCATATTACGCATTTCCTTATTTCTCTGTTCTTGTTTTTTTGCAGAAAATTGTGCCCCATAATATGTACCTATCCATGCGCCAACTGCTCCTGAAATCAAAGTTACTAAAATATAAACTACCATATTTCCCATATTATTTATATAATTAAAAAAGTTCCATATTTATTTAACGAAATAATGTTTATTTTGTTCATTTTATATCAATTTTAAGATAAGGGAATAGCACATAAATAATGATTTAGGAATAAATATAGGATTATCTCAGATTAATTATGTAATTTTGCAGTAATAACAAAACGAATAATATAATAGTAATTCTAATAAATGGCAAAAGCAAAACCTTTCATCAAATGGGTTGGCGGTAAAAGTCAACTCATTGAACAACTCGAAGCATTGCTTCCAGCTGACTTTGCAGAAAGGGAAAATGTCACTTACATAGAGCCTTTTGTGGGCGGTGGAGCGATGCTCTTCTATATGTTGCAGACGTATCCAAACATAAAGTCAGCCATTATAAATGACATCAATCCAGATTTGACATTATGCTATCAAGTAGTGAGAGATAATCCGACAGAATTGATTAAGTCTCTCAATGCAATTCAATCTGATTATTATGATCTTCGAACAGAGGAAGAACGTAAGATGTATTTCCTTCAACAACGTGATCGATTTAACTCAAAATCATTAAATGAAATAGATAATACGACATTATTCTTCTTCCTTAATAGAACTTGTTTCAATGGACTTTATCGGGTAAATAAAGCCGGTAAATTTAATGTGCCATTTGGTAAGTATACTACACCAACTATATGCGATGCCGCTACAATTTATGCGGATAGCAAGCTATTGCAAAAGGTGGAAATCATGACTGGAGATTTTGAACAAACCTATGCAAAAATCAAGGATAATACTTTCTTCTATTTCGATCCGCCTTATCGTCCTCTTAGTAATACTTCAAGTTTTAACGATTATAGCAAAGAAAATTTCAACGATAATGCTCAAATTCGTTTGAAACTATTTTGCGACCGTTTAAATGAAGTTGGTGTGGATTTCATGCTTAGCAATTCCGATTGCTTGGGTAAGGATGGAAAGGATCGCTTCTTTGATGACTTGTTTATTGATTACAAAATTGAGCGAGTTTGGGCATCAAGAAACGTAAATGCAATTGCTTCAAAGAGAGGCAAGTTAACTGAAATTGTAGTGAACAATTACCATAATAGATATTTATTCAAGAGATAAGTTTATGAGCGCACATACCAAAGAACAATTTGACATATTCATGTCGCAACTGAAAGAGACAAATACGACTCTTGGGTTTTATTGTGACTTTGAAAAGATAAATAATAACGTTGAATCAATTTCCATAAAGCTAAACCAATTAAATTATTTGATTGGTCAAGTGGATATGGATGCTGCTATTCGTAGGCTTTGGGATGAGAATAGAAATGTTTTCAGCATTTTGGAAATCTTGATAGCGGTTCGTACAACGGACAAGAAGAAAGCTATAATGGCTGATGGGAATGTTAAACTGATAAACTCCCTTTTCGATAGTGTTGATGGAGTCATTGAATATATACATGGTACTGGTCTTGATGAAGTGTTTAGAAATAAGCAAATCAAGAATCTTGTTGACTATGTATTTGGTGTTGAAACAGGTTTAGATACCAATGCACGTAAAAATAGAAGCGGTCATTTAATGGAAGGGCAGGTTGCTTCAATGTTAGATAATGCAGGCGTTACTTACCGACAAGAAGTTTATTCAACAGAATACCCTGAATTATCGGTCTTGGGTGAAGACAAAAAGCGTTTTGATTTTGTTGTGGAGTCTAATCATTGCAAATATTTAATGGAAGTAAACTTCTATAGCGGTGGAGGTTCCAAATTGAATGAGGTAGCTCGTGCATACTCAGAGCTTTCTCCGAAAATTAATGCCGTAGATGGTTTTGAATTTGTTTGGATTACTGATGGCATTGGATGGAAGTCTGCAAAGAACAAGTTGGAAGAAGCTTTTTATGCAATACCCAACATTTATAATCTTACAACTATTGATGAGTTTATCAAACAAGTAAAGGAGGATACTTTATGATACGTGGAGGTATTGGAGGTGGAAATACTAAAACCGGACTTATATATGAAGCGAAAGTTGATTTAACTACCTTCCTGAATGGTCAAAAAGGATATGTAGTTAAAGATATGGATATTTTTTATAACGAAGAACTTGTTGGAAATATCTTTAAAAAACATGGATTATATAAGTTCTTAAAACAGAAAGGGATTGATTGGAGAAAACATTTGTCAAAACAACTTTTACCTGATAATTGTATTTATGTCATCATAAATAATACAATGAATATTATTGAGGTCAAACATCAAGAAGTTGGTGGAAGTGTTGATGAAAAATTACAAACTTGTGATTTTAAGAAAAAACAATATATTAAGCTGTTCTCAGAACTTAATTATAAAGTAGAATTTATGTATATTTTGTCTGATTGGTTTAGACAAGAATGTTATAAGGACACTCGTGATTATATTATAAGCGTAGGATGTTCTTATTACTACAACTACATACCTTTACATGAATTAGGTTTACCTGTACCTCCTGTTGACGAAAATGATTAAACCATATTATAAATCTCCCGATCGCGCTTTTACGTTGCTTCATGGCGATTGTTTCGAATTGCTGCATGAATTTGACTTCAAGTTCAGTTGCATCTTTGCTGACCCACCTTACTTCCTCTCAAATGGAGGAATAAGTGTTCAGTCTGGAAAGATTGTGAGTGTGAATAAAGGAGAATGGGATAAGGGAAAGAGCCAAGAAGAAATGATGCAATTCAATCTGGAATGGCTCGGTCTTTGTCGCGATAAACTTAAGGAGAATGGCACTATTTGGATTTCTGGCACATATCATAATATTTTTTCGGTTGCCAATTGCTTGACAGAATTAGGATATAAGATTCTAAATGTAATAACATGGGCAAAGACCAATCCACCACCCAATATTTCTTGCCGCTATTTCACATATAGCACCGAATTTATCATCTGGGCACGCAAAAGCGAAAAGAAGCCGCACTACTTCAATTATGATCTGATGAAGCAGATAAATGGTGACAAGCAAATGACCGATGTTTGGCACTTGCCGGCTATTGCTCGATGGGAAAAATCGTTCGGAAAACATCCGACACAAAAACCACTTGCTTTGTTGGCAAGAATCATAATGGCATCTACCAAACCTGGCGAGTGGGTGCTCGACCCTTTTTGCGGTAGCTCAACAACCGGCATAGCCGCCAACTTGCTTGGACGGCGCTATTTAGGTATTGATCAAGAAGAAAAGTATATAGAAATAAGCAAGAACAGACGTGAAGAATTAGAGAATCTACAAACATATCATAAGTATCGTTCTAAAATCAAAGATATTCAATATATGGATTCTTTGTATCCTTCAATGA
>JAFXGB010000146.1 GCA_017520235.1 Muribaculaceae bacterium
CATTGCAAAAGTCGGCATCAACTTTTCCTGCATTGCTTTGGAGTAGCTCGTTGAGTTGTCCCTGACAAATGGTGCGTTCAATCCATCTAATTACAAATCGCGGTATATAACGATAGTGTCGAGGTAATCGGCTTCGCAATACCTCGTCGACATCAATTTTTATTACCGACGACTGATTCATAATGCAAATTTAAGAAATTTAGTCATATAATGAGGTAAAATTGACGAAAAATAACTAAGTTTGCACTATGACAATAAATGATCAAGCATTTGCCTATGCACAGATAGGCTATGTGTTAGTGATGCTACTTGCATTGATTCTTATGCCGGGAGCCCATATCGTTACCACGCTCTTGGCAATGGTGGGGGTGTGGTTTGTGGTGTCGGGAGTGTATCAAGCGGCACCATGGCGCAATCGCGAAGGGTGGTGGACTTTGCTCATCGCTACGACGATTTTGGCTGTGGGGATTGTTGCAAATGTGCATTACTTTACTGTTAAAGTTGGTGCAACAACAGAACTGCCACTATTAAATAATCCCGATTCATATCGTTTCCATTATAACGCACTCTACACCATGGGATATCCCGAAGGGATTTTTGTCGATGCAAAAAATCATGGTTATGGCTTGATAATTTCGACATTGTGGCATATTACCGGTGTTACGATTGTCGCACCGTTGGTGCTTAATATGTTGGTTACTTTGCTATCGGTATTGTTGAGTGGGGGCATCGCATGGCGAATGCTTCGTGGAGAGACCTCAAAATCGGGCAGGTGGATTGCGTCGTGTGCAATGATAATGAGCGCATCGGTGTGCTATTTCCTTAATTCAGGAACATTGTTGCTAAAAGAGGCATTATTGATATTTGCTTTTAGCTTGATAGGTTTTTCTATCACTTCATTGGTGAAAATGCCCACTTCGCGCCGGCGATATGTGAAAATGCTATTAATGTTTGCTTTGGGAGCTGTGATATTGTCGTTTTTACGATTTAACTTTTTGATAATGCCGGTGGTGGGTGTGCTTATATTGATGAAGTGGCAACGAAAGCATCTCATCATGTCATCGATAATGGTTTTGATATGTGTTTTAGCATGGGGAATTACAGCCAATATAGGATATCAAAGCCAATCTGAGATGGCTAATGTATCGGTTATGTTGATTAAGGGAGAAGGAATAGACAACTCCTTCTTCCTCGATGACCCACATCATGCTACGTATAACGGAATCGTTGAGGGATATTTAGGATATCCATGGTGGAAAAGATTGTTGTATCTGCCAATGTCGGCAGCCGTGCAATATCTCATTCCGTTGCCATGGGGATTTGGCGATGATATACATTATGGCTATACTCTTGCCTATGCTCATATCTCATGGCCGTGGTATCTTGTTGGAGGGTTAATATTATATTATTTTATTAGTGCGATGCGTCGCTCCCCCGATATATTACGCCGCGTGACAGTGTGGGGAGCATTGATGTGGCTCGTGCCAGCTTATATGTTTGCCGGCACCGTGTCGCGCTACACATTGCCTCTTTTGCCCATTTTGATACCATCGGCAGTATATGTTGTGGCCACATGGCGGCAACACACTTCAATGCGTCGTTGGATGTGGGTGTATGG
Organism: Muribaculaceae bacterium; assembly: GCA_017520235.1. Taxonomy (GTDB): domain Bacteria; phylum Bacteroidota; class Bacteroidia; order Bacteroidales; family Muribaculaceae; genus RGIG4079. The sequence continues at coordinate 1,619 of JAFXGB010000146.1, forward strand.
AATATTATTGGCGATTGCTTTGG
>JAFXGB010000147.1 GCA_017520235.1 Muribaculaceae bacterium
AAGATGCCTCAGAAGCATGGAACCAAGGCGAGGCTTTCAGTGAGTTTATAAAAAAATTTGCTTCTGATGAGGAGTTTATGAATTCGCGCATACGTTTGACAGCTGCACAAGCGACTGAATATAAGGACTTGCTCGTTCCATCAAACTTTGAAGCAAAACATCCGTTCCAAAAGGAAGATGCTGAAGAGGGTGAGTTGTTTTACCAAATGTGGGGTGAGATGCAATGGGGTACAGTGCATCTTGATTGTGGGTGGATGGATTCTTACTATACTCACACATTTGAGTTTAAACGCAACGGCGGAAAGTGGTACCTTACCAAGATTGTTCCCGGCGAATAATTTATGAGAATAGCAATACTAATAGATAATTGCCCCTCAATAGATAACCCATGCTTGAAATGCGAGCATGGGTTATCTGTATATGCCGATTGTGGTGATGTGAGTTTCCTTTGCGACATGGGCTTGACATCGGGCTATCGCGAAAATGCTTTGCTCATGGGGGTTGACTTGCAATCAGTGGATTTTGCAGTGGTATCTCATGGGCACAACGACCACACAGGTGGATTGGAAGATTTTTTGCACTCCTATGCCAATGTCCCTGTCTATCTGTCGGGAGATGTGATGGCTCACAGGTACTACTCCACTCGACATGGAGTAAAGAGAGACATCAGCACTCAACAGAGTTTAGTAACAGACTTTAATAGCCGATTGCTTACTATTAATGAAAGTCGCCGGGTGAGTGAAAATATTGCGATTGTAAAATGTGAGTGTAATTATTATTCTGTCCCGCAAGGGAATCGTTTTTTAATGAAAGATGATGGGAGGGATGATTTTTCTCATGAATTGTCGATTGCAGTAAAAACTGATGCAGGATTGGTGATAATCTCGTCATGTTCGCATTGTGGAGTGATGAATATTATTGAGTCGTGCCGCCAATTTACAAAAGAGGATAGAGTTGTGGCATTTATAGGTGGATTGCATTTTGTAGATGGCGATTGGACTGATGATGAAGTCGCACAATTTGTTGATGATATAGAGCATTATACACCAGAAACGAAATTTTATGTGGGGCATTGTACCGGAGATAAAGCAAAAAGACTCCTATCCCATCATCCCAATATCACCAACTTTTCAACAGCCCAAGAAATCACGATATAAAACAAACGAGCTTGCAACGGCAAGCTCGTTTGTATGTGGTTAGTGTTTTATTTTAGTTTTTTGGCAATGTCGGAGGGGATTGCTTTTTTGTTTACTAAGATGCTAAGAGTCTTTGCATAGAAATAAGGCTCTGAAACATAGAAATAACCATCATAGACTTGGTTGGTGTCCCATGAGTTTTTAACCTTATAGTATTTGTTTCCCTCTTGGTCAACAGCTTTACCTACGATTACCATGCCGTGGTCGTCGGTTGTTTCAAGACGGTCAAACATTTCTTGACGAGATTCTTGAGTGATGGTTTCTTCTTCAACCGGACCCTTAATGTCATATTTTGAATCTTGGCGGTCTTTGTCAGAGAGCTTTACCCAACGAGCAAGTTCGGTTGCATCCATATCGCCCTCGCCTTTACCTTTTGGC
>JAFXGB010000148.1 GCA_017520235.1 Muribaculaceae bacterium
GAGCAATAATTTGTGCGCCATCTGACCAATATGCTTTATAGCCATTGTATTCTTTTGGATTGTGAGAAGCAGTAATATTTACACCGCTTTGGCATCCAAGTTCACGAACAGCAAATGACAACTCTGGAGTTGGACGGAAGCTATCAAAAAGATATACTTTAATTCCGTTTGCAGAGAATACATCAGCAACGATTTCAGCAAATTTGCGGCTATTGTTGCGCACATCATGAGCTACAGCGACCTTAATTTCATCAAGATCAGCAAATGCTTCCTTCAAATAATTAGCCAAACCTTGTGTTGCAGATGCTACTGTATATTTATTCATGCGGTTGCAACCTGCTCCCATGATACCACGTAAACCACCTGTTCCAAACTCAAGATCGCGATAGAAACATTCAATTAACTCTGTTTTATCATCTGCGTCCAACATACGTTGAACTTCAGCACGAGTCTCTTCATCATAACCTGCACCAAGCCACACTTGTGCTTTCTCGGTTACTGATTTCAACAATTCATCATTTTCCATAATAGGGTTATATTTTTTGTTACTAATTTATTTCAAATTTACATTATAGACAAAGATAGCAGATAAACTTTGAACATGCAAAATAATTAGTTACATATTTACCATGTAAATGTTTCTGTAATAGTTGTTTTATTACCACATGCATCTGTAACTACCATTTTCACCTTATGCGATTTCCCTTTTTTTACTCTTGACGGCTCCAGTTTATACGATAGCAAAGCATTCTTTCCATCATATTCAAACATCACCCACTTGCCATCAATCACACCTCTATATGTTTCTATTCCACTCAAATTATCTGAAATTTTGAACTCTACTCTTCCATTTCTTGCCCATCTTTTTTTATTGCGCGGTAATACTTTTGGTGCAGTATCATCTATAGTTACGGCATAGCGTCCAAACTGATTTATACGAGTAGAAACTTTCCCTTCTTCATATTTTGTGGCAACTGCAGTACGGCGTTTCCCATTTATCCTTACGATACAATACTTCGACTTATCTGCCTGATTATCATTCGTAAGGGATATCTTCACATCAAAACTTTTATGCAGTGGGACATTGGTATCTCCTATTTTATGAACATCAGAATTATAGTTATCTAATGTTGACGTTTTTACCTCGAAAAATATATCTTCATAAAAAGTATTTGGTGCAAATTTCAAACTTAGACCATTCATATTATAGGAATTTTCCCCACTATAACGAAATAATATTCCTTCTCGTTTTTTCTGGGGTATCTCACTACGTTTACCTCTGATAATAAACTTGACTGATGATTTATTGCCATATTCATCACTCAATATATATTGACAATTATAATCTCTCTCCTCGTCTATATCTATCACTCCATTAGGTAATGACACATTTACCATATCAGAAAGCATATTACTTTCGGGCACATACGTTGTCATCACCCATGAATTTTTTAATCTGTCAGGATAATTCACAAGAGTATTAACAGCTCGTGATACATCAAATGAGAATCTATCTATAACCCTATGGTATACTTCTTCCCCATCAACTTTAAGCGTCAAATATTTTACGCCATAGATGTTGCTCACATTAGGCATTTTATCATACGCTTTTATTCCGGGTACAACCTTCCCCCATGCAGTAAAAGGCGTTGCAATCTGTGCCATAGTACGATATGATGCAACAATAGTATCATCAACTACTCCGTCATGAGGATACAATGCAATTGTCCTGACATCGGGTTTTACATTATCGGTTATCAACCCTTTAAAATAAGGCATTGGATCAAGAGCATCACCGGTTTCTAAATCCCTCACATCCATATGTAAGTGAGGTCCACCCGATGAGCCGGCATTTCCACTAAAGGCAATTACCTCCCCACGCTTAACCGGTATTTCATTAGGTTTAAATTCCATGTCAATACTAAAAGACTCCCTTTTATATTGTTCGGCTTTTATTATTTTATCTATTTTTGAGCCAAAAGATTGTAGATGTCCATAAACAGTTACAAGCCCGATTGATGGATGGGTTACATATACTGCTCGACCAAATCCCCATGGTGAAACGAGGACTCGCGAGACATACCCATCTTCAGCACAATATATCTTAAAACCTGTCTTTCCTTGCGTTTTAAAATCCAACCCTGAATGAAAATGATTAGACCTTAACTCCCCAAAATTTCCACTCAACACAAGAGGAATATTTAATGGTTTATGTAATGACGGTAATTTCTCTGTTGAATATGATGCTTTTACCGAAAATAATCCAATTAGTATAATCAAAACTATTTTTCTCTCCATCTATTTATTATAATTTAATATAATGTAAAGATACAAATTCCCCTCTCTTTCAACAAAATCATTATATAAAAATAACAACTCCCCTATCAAATAATAGAGGAGCTATATACTTTTGTGGTAAGTTTCTATATTTTATTTCATTGCAAAAGTTGAAGCAGTTGCAATTTGTTGATAAGCATACAAACCAGCTTGTGACAATTCCACAACTTGATAATCTCCTTCAGGAGTAATCATTTTAACATGAGATTCATCAACAAATGTCATAAACTTGTGTGATTCGCCATTCACATTTATGCTCCATGAATTATCTTCATCTTCAAAGTCAAGACGCACGATGCTACCATCTGTTTCGCTTGTGATAGTATATCCTTTGCCATCACATTCAACTAAATAGCGTCCACTTTCTCCATCAATTACTTTTTTACCTTGCGCTACAGGATTTTCGCCACTCCAAAACTCTATACTATTTATTACAAGAACATCAGCAAGTGCTGAGATTTCATAAACAGGAAGAATCCAAAACGCGACAAACACTAATTCATTAACAAACTTACTTCCAATAGTTTTGTTCCAATCCATCAATTTATTTGTCAATGAAAAACTACCTATACAAGAAGTAAACATCATTGAACTTGCTAATGCCATAATTAAGGCAACACTTAAATACTTTTTCTTCATACGGCAAAGATTTTTTGTTAATAGAAAATTTATTTCCCAAAGATATAAAACTTATCTATATTTCTTGCTTACATCGCTCATAAAATTTCATTACTTGCTCAACATAAGTTACCGTTTGGCGCCCCCTGAAATAACCATATTTACACACTTCGTCATTATAATATTCTGGTTTAGACTTTAATAGGATTGTTTCAGCAACATTATCATCCCATACCTCAGGATTTTTGCCATATTTTTTAGCCAACGCAATCGCATCATAAACATGTGCAATTCCTGAATTATATGCAGCAACAATAAATTTTAATCGTTCTGTTTTATCAGGGACATATTTTGATAGAGACTTGTCTAACGACTTGATTATTTTAACAGCAGTGGCAATACTTGCCTCGGGATTTGCCATCTTTTCATCAGTTAATCCATAGGCACGAGCAGTACTTGGCATTATCTGCATTATTCCTCGTGCTCCTGCCCACGAAACAACTGTTGTATCAAAATGACTCTCTGTATAACCTTGCGAAGCGAGCAAACGCCAATCCCAATCTATCTCTTTTGCATATTTCTTAAACAGATTATCATAGGGAGAGATGCGACCGCCTTTAAATTTGAAATTAGAAAAAGATAGTTCATTTTTACTTAACTCAAAATATCGTTTCAACAACCATGCTTGCGTTTTTTGAGGTTGTTCTTGACGCATCCATTGATTAATTGAATCCGCAAGCCATGATTTTGTTGGAGCAACACCCCAAGCCGATCGTTGTGGAAACGATACCTTCATTGTGATATCTAAATCATTAAAATAGGTCTTGTTTAATCGTGCTATGTCGCTATCAACTATTGTCAGCGGAATTGTTCCAGCAGAAACCATCGCGATAAGTTCCTCCGAAATCAAAGTGTCTTTATCTATCGAATGTATATTTATACCCCCTCCTAATTCACTATTAAGATTTTCAAGTCGTTGCTGGTATTTAGAATTTTTCTCTACATAGACATCTTTGCCCACTAATTCTGTAACATCATTAATTCGCTGTTCGCCAGATTTAGGTTGGACAAGCACTTGATAGGTTATATTTTCCAATCCACAAGGGAGTACACGTGATTTATATTCAGATGTAATAGGAATTTCATAAGCGATCAAATCAATATAACCAGAATCTAACATTTCTACTAATGAATTCAAATTTGATGCCACTTGAATATTCAATTTTATATTTTTATCTAAGGCTAAACGGCTAACAAGATCATAATCATACCCCATTGCCTCCTCACGATAAATAAAATAGGATGTGGGACTATATAATGTTCCCACTCGCAGAGTATCAGGGAATTTATGCGATGCTTGTTTATCCCCTTGTACTGCATTATTTTTACCGCCGCATGAAACTGCAACATAAATATAAAGGGTTAGTATCATTAAACTGATACACCCCTTTATTCTTCTTTTATTTTTCTTGTTAATATTCAAATACGCCTTTTTCTGAAATAATTGTCAATTTATTTTGAGAAGCATCCTCTACTCTACCTACAATGCGAGCAGGAATTCCCATCTCTTCAGAAATCTCAATTACACGTTTAGCATCTTCGGGTGATAGATATATTTCCATGCGATGTCCCATATTAAACACCTTATACATTTCTGCCCAATCTGTACCAGACTCTTTGCTAATCAATTCAAACAATGGAGGAACAGGGAACAAATTATCTTTAATAACATGTTTATTTTCCACAAAGTGCATAATCTTTGTTTGAGCGCCACCTGAACAATGAACCATACCATGTATTTTAGAGCGCATTTCATCCAATAATTTCTTTATAACAGGAGCATAAGTGCGAGTTGGAGACAGCACTAATTTTCCAGCATCTATGGGTGAATTCTCAACAGCATCTGTCAAATGAACAGATCCTGAATAAACAAGTTCCGATGGTACACTTGCATCAAAACTTTCAGGATATTTTTCAGCCAAATATTTAGCAAAAACATCATGACGAGCCGATGTTAAACCATTACTACCCATTCCGCCATTATATCCTTTTTCATATGTCGCTTGCCCATAAGAAGCAAGACCTACAATAACATCGCCACCTTTTATATTAGCATTGTTTATTACGTCAGAACGTTTCATGCGACAGGTTACTGTGCTATCCACAATAATTGTACGCACAAGATCGCCAACATCTGCAGTCTCACCTCCTGTGCTGTAGATGCTCACACCCATTTCGCGTAATTCAGCAAGCAATTCTTCAGTACCATTTATTATTGCTGCAATTACCTCTCCAGGAATTAACAATTTATTTCGACCTATTGTTGACGATACTAAAATATTATCAGTTGCACCAACACACAATAAATCATCAATATTCATTATCAAAGCATCTTGTGCTATTCCTTTCCACACACTAATATCGCCGGTTTCTTTCCAATAGATATATGCCAACGATGATTTTGTACCTGCACCATCGGCATGCATGATGTTACAATATTCTTCATCACCGCCAAGTATATCTGGGATTATTTTACAAAATGCTTTAGGAAATAATCCTTTATCAACGTTTTTAATTGCATTGTGGACGTCCTCTTTTGATGCAGATACTCCACGCATGTTATATCTTTGATCGCTCATATATATAATGTTTTTTCTTTTCTATAATACAATAAGGCAATAACACAATATTGCAGGTAATACAAATAATAACGAGTCTATTCTATCTAATATTCCACCATGACCGGGAATCAGATTTCCTGAGTCTTTAACTCCAAGAGTTCGTTTCATTAATGATTCTATTAAATCACCCCATGTTGCAAAAACAACGACTACAATAGCGAAACCAATCATCTCTATTATATCTATTCCACTATAATACTCACCAAATATATTTATAAATACAAATGACGACGCAACTGTAAAAAGTAATCCACCTACAAATCCTGCCCATGATTTTTTAGGGGAAATGCGAGGAAACATTTTATAAGGGATTAACTTACGGCCTAATAATGAGCCAACAACGTAAGCGCCGGTATCATTAAGCCATATCATTATAAACATTGCTAATATCACTGCAGGCGATTCTTCATAATACAAATAAGCCATTAACCATATTGGACCAGCTACATATAATAGTCCTAATACAGAATAGGCCAACGTATTTAATGGATTTTTATCTTTAGGCATATATAGCTGTGCCACAAAACGCAAAATCATCAATACTGCCGGTGTTAACTCCAATAACTCTGATGATATTAATGTCTCACTAATTATTGTTGGTATTAATGACAATGCTAATAGGACATCTAATACAATAAGTATAGGCTTTGTTTCTTGATTTGTGAGTTTGCTAAATTCAATCGTTCCAAGAATAATAAACAATATACATAGTGTCCAAAAAGCATACTCATTTGTAAGTAACGAACCTACAATAAGTCCTACATATATTAATCCTGAAAGACTTCGTAAAACAAGATTTTTCATATAAATTTCATCTTTTATTTCCAACTAACAAAATTAAGACTTTTTTTGCTTATACACTAATTTTCTATCGCACAATTATCTTTTCTACATGACGATAACCATCTGCATATATCTCAAACATATAAATCCCACTCTCGATGGACGCCAAATCAATATGCCCATTATCTGCATTAAATTTATAGTTTCCCAATCTTTTCCCTGCAATATCATAGATTTTAACATCAAATTTTGATACACCAGCCACTGATATTTTAAGATTATGGTGGGATGCCAATTCAAACAAAACACGTTTGTTTATTTCAACATTTTCAACTCCTACACGTTTTATTACCTCTTTTAGCCCGGCTAATGCATCTAAGTTTCCTGCTCCCCATTGTGGATTAGTTATATCCGGAACATCTTGCGATGCGGTCAACATTGCAATTTCCCTAACTTCATCTATAGTCAAATCAGGATTAGCTTGTAACCATAGAGCAAAAACTCCAGCTGTCAATGGAGATGATATTGATGTTCCACATTCAGTAATCCAATAATAATCAATACCATCCACATTAATTTTTCTTGCAAGAGATAATTTATAATCTTCACTTTGTTGATTGACAAAAGGTGTGCTTATTGATGATGTAACCCACGCTCCAGGTGCGCAAAAATGGGGTAATCGGCGTCCATCTATCAACTGACCATAACTACTATAATAAGATATATCACCCTCTATCAAATTATAATTCTTTTCTTCTCC
>JAFXGB010000149.1 GCA_017520235.1 Muribaculaceae bacterium
ATCAACATATTTGTGAGGTGATTGACTAAATGTTCGTTGAGCAGTAGCGTTGTTTTTATCCCAATAAGCTCCACCAAGATCCCAATCGGCAAACCACATTTCCTCAGTTTCAAGATACTGTGCTTCTGTATTGAATATGCCTGCATGTGCAAATAAAGCGGCAAAGCGATTATCGTGATTTCCAGCCAACCAATACACAGAGAAGCCACCATAGCTTGCTCCTGTAGCACCAATGTGCTCAATATCAATGAATGGTTCTTGTTTCATATAATCAACTGCTGAAAGATAGTCTTTCATATTTTGGCCTCCATAGTCACCTGATATTTGTTCATTCCACTCGGTGCCAAAGCCTGGTAAACCACGACGATTGGGAGCTATGACAATATAGTCATTTGATGCCATAAGGGCGAAATTCCAACGATAACTCCAAAATTGACTTACGGCTTGTTGTGGTCCTCCTTGACAATATAAGATTGCAGGATACTTTTTGTCTTTATCAAAATGAGGAGGGTAAATAATCCATGTTGTCATCTCTTTACCATCTGTTGTTGGAATTAAACGCTTTTCAACAGTAGGCATTGTTAATTGTGCAAATATATCGCTATTGACGTTAGATATTTGCTTAACCACATTATTTGTAATCTCACATATTTCATCAGGTGCAAGCATTGAATGGCGTAATGTAATTAATGTATTTTCATCAACAACAGCAAGTGCGCCATAATCACAGATTCCATCTGCAACAGTTTTAATCTCTTTATCTAGGTTTATACTAAAGATTGGTGTTACCCCCTGATGGTGTGCAATGAAATATAAAGATTTACTATCAGGAAGCCATGCAATTGAGTTTACAGTATAATCCCAATCAGATGTTAAATCAGTTTTTTCATTGGTAGTTGTATCGAGAATGAAAATGCGATTTTTATCAGATTCATATCCATCTCTTTCCATGCTTAACCACGCAATATACTTTCCATCCGGAGAATATATAGGATTAGTGTCATATCCCTTCATTCCTTCTGTAAGATTTTTGGTTGTCTTATCTTCAAGTGAAAAAAGGAATAAGTCAGAATTAGTTGATTTGGCATACTCTAAGCCCTCTTTTTTACGTGACACGTAGATGAGATTTTTACTATCGGGCGACCATGCAAAAGACTCAACACCTCCAAATGGTTTCATTGGTGCTTCGTATGGTTCTCCTTCCATTATGTCAATAGGATTCGATACTTTTACTCCATCAAAATCAGCAATAAAAGGGTGAGGAATTTCTGTTACCCACTCGTCCCAATGTTTATACATCAAGTCGGTGATAACTCGTCCGGTTGCTTTTGGCAGATCTGAGTACAAATCTTCAGGTGTAGCACCATATTTTACATTTGAAATTAACAATATATGCTTTTCATCAGGAGATAAAACAAAACCATTGATACCTTTTTCTATATCTGAAGCCACTTGCCTATTACTCCCGTCGGCATTCATTGTCCATACTTGCGGTTTGCCGTTTTCTGAACTTATAAA
>JAFXGB010000150.1 GCA_017520235.1 Muribaculaceae bacterium
CAACAAATCTTCTTGCGGTATAGGAATTAAATCTCCTGCTACAATATGCTCTATTGTATCAATTGTTAAATCAGCACCAAGCATCATCAATCGATCATGAATATCTCCTACATTATCTTCAGACCTAATTTCTATACGTTCCTGACGAATAATGTCTCCTGTATCAATTTCATGTTTTAAGAAAAATGTCGTTACACCTGTTTCTGTATCGCCATTTATTACAGCCCAATTTATAGGTGCAGCACCACGATATTTTGGTAGTAACGATGCATGAAGATTAAATGTGCCTAAACGAGGCATTGACCACACAATTTCTGGCAACATTCTAAACGCAATAACTATAAATAAATCGGCATTGAGGCTCCTCAATTCTTCGACAAAGTCATCTGCCTTTAAACGTGGAGGTTGCATCAAATGCAATCCATGTTCTACTGCATATTGCTTTACAGGAGATTGTAATAATTTATGTCCACGACCTGCTGGTTTATCAGGCATTGTTACTACTCCGACAATATTATATCCCCCCTCATGTATGCGACGCAAACTTTCCACCGCAAAATCAGGTGTACCTAAAAATACTATCTTTAAATCTTCTTTATTCATACTCTTAAATATCATTCTTTTAATTTACGCCTTGAGCTAATGATTGCCAAAGATTATCATTAGCCGGAATAGGAGCTGTTACATCAATTTCTACACCTGAAACTGGATGAATAAACTGTACTCTGCGAGCCATCAATGAAATACTTCCATTAGGGTTACTGCGTTTATCCCCATATTTCAAATCTCCTTTAATCGTACATCCTATTGCCGATAGTTGAACACGTATTTGATGTTTTCTCCCTGTCATAAGATTAACTTCAAGCAAATGATACCTATCAGAAGATGCAATGTGGCGATAGCTAAGTTTTGCCTCCTTCGCTCCGGATTTTGGAGTTATCGATGTATATGACTTATTATTACGCTCGACAGTTGTTATATAGTGGGTTAAAACATCCTCAGTCTTTGGTGGTTGATTACGAGTTATTGCCCAATATGTTTTACGCACCTCACCTTTTCGAAACATTTCATTTAATCGAGTCAGAGCTTTAGATGTTTTAGCAAACACCACTACTCCGCTAACAGGACGATCAAGTCGATGCACTACTCCACAAAATACATTTCCGGGTTTGTTGTACTTTTCCTTTATCCAATCTTTGAGAATTTCAACAAGAGGTCTATCTCCTGTTTTATCTCCTTGTACAATCTCTCCAGAAGCTTTATTTACTATTATTATGTGATTATCTTCGTACAGAATTTCCATTTCTATTCTTTATTTGTACAAAGTTAATATTAGTAACTAATAAACGCAAATCTATCTCTCGACAAACAAATAGGGAAACGATTTACAATCATTTCCCTATATTCAATATTATATTGATATACAATTAAATTCCAAGATCCTTTTTAATTGTTTCAATTTTAGCGTCTGCTGTAGCGATAGCATTGTCATAATCCGCCGCCGATTTCATTTCACCCTTAACCTCAACATAGAATTTAATCTTAGGTTCAGTTCCTGAAGGGCGAACAGAAATTTTAGTTCTGTCGGCAGTAAAGAATTGAAGCACATTTGAAGTAGTCGGGAAATCAAGTTTACCAATAACCTCTCCTGCTCCATCCTTAATTGTTAAGTCAGCATAATCCTTAATTTCTGTAACATCACTTCCGGCAAGCTGTTTAGGAGGATTTGCGCGGAATTGTTTCATAATTGCAACAATTTCTTCTGCTCCACTCTTTCCTTTACGAACTAAAGAGATACCTGCTTCACGAGAAAATCCATATTTAATATAAATATCTTGAAGCATTTGAATAAAGTTCAAGCCCTTATCCTTAGCCCATGCAGCTGCTTCAGCCATCAAAGATACAGCTGATACCGCATCTTTATCACGAGCGAAATCTTCAGCCAAGAAGCCATAACTTTCTTCACCACCTCCGATGTAACGATCCTTACCTTCCAATTCACGAATTACTGATGCAATCCATTTAAAGCCTGTATAACAATCATACATTTTAATGTTGTTAGCTTCAGCAATAGCTTTAATTGTTTCAGTAGTTACGATAGTCTTAACTATATATTCATTACCCTTGAGCAATCCAAGTTCAGTGCTACGAGTCATGATATAGTTAAGAAGAATCATTGCGATTTGGTTACCATTAATAAGAACATATTCACCCTTATCATCACGAATAACACAACCTACGCGGTCAGCATCAGGGTCTGAAGCCATAATCAATTCAGCGCCCACCTCTTTTGCTTTAGCTATTGCCATAGCCATTGCAGATGGAACTTCTGGATTAGGAGATTCTACTGTTGGGAAATCACCTGAAGGAATGTCTTGTTCAGGGACATTGATAATGTTGTTAAATCCATAATTGCGAAGAGATGCAGGAATCAATTCAA
>JAFXGB010000151.1 GCA_017520235.1 Muribaculaceae bacterium
CGCCATGATAGGACCGGCAATAGACTCAGGGCTCGTGTGTACCCTGACCTCTATCCCCATCTTGATGGCAATGGCTGTTAGTCCAATTGAAATTGAAGGGGTTAAAGGTCTATATATCGCCCTCAACGCTTTTGAAACAATGCTACCCGGATGGGGTGAATATGCTCTAATGGCAATCGTATTTATATTTGCTGTTACTACAATGTTCTCCTATTCTTACTATGGCACCGAATGTGCATCATATCTGTTTGATGAGAAGAATGGGAAATATTACGATTATTTCTATCTCTTTATGATTGTCGTTGCTTGCGTTATTTCTCTTGATCTCGTTGTAAGCATCATGGATATGGCATTTGCTCTGATGACTATACCTACAATGTATGCAATACTACGTCTCAGTCCAAAAGTGCGTCGCGCAGCTAAAACTTATTTCACAAAAAAATAACACAACTATTATATCATGCTTAATTATATCATTTGGGATTTTGATCCTGTATTAATCGACTCCTTTATATCACTACGTTGGTACTCACTGATGTTCCTTATCGGATTTCTCGTTGGGTATAAAATCGTTGAGAAAATGTTTAAGCATGAAGGAGCCCCGGAAAAGTGGCTTGGGTCATTACTCTTGTGGGTGATGATTGGAACAATCGTTGGAGCTCGCTTGGGACATGTATTTTTTTACGCTTGGGACTACTATTCGCAACACCCCATAGAAATACTATACACATGGGAAGGAGGTCTTGCAAGTCATGGTGGGGCTATAGGAGTCATTCTGGCAGTATTGGCATTTTCTAAATTCACAGCTAAACGCAATGCTTTATGGACATTTGACAAATTGGTCGTTGCAATTGCTCTCGTTGGTGGGTTGATACGTTTAGGTAACTTGTTTAACTCTGAAATATTTGGTCATGCGACAGATCTTCCTTGGGGATTCATGTTTGTCAACTCTCCCGAATGGCATGATATGTATGCAGGTCAAGCATGCCACCCAACTCAGATATATGAAGCATTGTGTTATTTTGCTTTGTTTGCGTTATTGATGTGGATGTATTGGAAGAAAGACGCACAAACTCGTCCCGGATTACTATTTGGGACATTCCTCATCGGCACATTCCTCACTCGCTTCCTTATTGAATTTATCAAGAACGACCAGGTGGATTTTGAAGCAACAATGGCTCTTAACATGGGACAATGGCTAAGTATTCCCTTTGTCCTTGCCGGCATTGGGTTGATAATCTACGCAATGCGTCGCCCGGCAATACACATCGACTTCCCCAATCGCTTCGCCGACGAAAAGAAATAAATCCCCTTATAAATCAGTAATGACGAGGGTGATATGCTCATTGGTAGCAGTGGTGATGTGAATCCACATTCCGGTGGCATTTAGTTGCTCAACTTTAGCTTGTGTGATCTCGATTGAATTGTCATTCACTTTTAATTGTGGATTACTTAAATCACCCTTAGCTACATTCCCCTCAAATCGGAAATCGACATTGTCGCCGGTATCAAAATCTAATATTGAGATATTATTCCCATTTTCAACAGAGAATAATACCCCCACGCCATATGTTATCGTCAGTTCTGACGAGACATATCTCGATGTCGCATCTTGCAACTCTGCTGAGAAATCATATTCTTTTTCAGGCTCCTCTGGTTTCTCCTGCTCTTCCTCCTGTTGAGAATCATCGACAACCACGACACTACATTGCAAACGATGACCATCAGCTGTTATCCTCACGTCACATTCTCCCGCTTTCAATGCTGTAATACCTATATAATTATCTGTCACGTTTACCGATACTACCGACGAACTTACTGAAGCTGATACATTCTCTGCATTATTAACAATTATGGTTGTATGTTCCCCAACGGTTATAGCAATCTCCTCTTGGCTCAGCGATGGCACACCCCCCTTATTATCGCTACTACACGACACAATAACAAGTGAAAACAACACCAACAATATAGTTATCAATCGGCTCATCACTCAACAATTTTGATTTTTAATTTCCCTTTTATTGTTTGACCTGAGTATTTTAATTCGTGCTCTCCTACTCCCAATTCTGCTGGGATAAGATAACTCTTAGTTACCTCAGCGCCGTTAATGATCCAGCTCACATTCTCAGGGATTGCATCATGAAAAAGGTCAATGCGTTCATCGCTCAAACGATAAGTTGACTTCAGTGGAACACGCTCAGCATCTGGCGCAAACGGATTATACGCCTCTGTTCCCCACACATGTTCCGCCAATTGAGGATTATCAACATACGGATTGCGGTTCCCCTGTAACTTTTCCACAGCATCATTACGCGTTAGTTCAATATCGCTTACCGGATCTGCACGATGCCACGCGAGCAATACACGTTGCGCATATTTATTGAGTGTTGGGTAATTGTTATCAACACAAAAATTCACTCCTAATCCGCTCCACCGCGATGCAGAATAAATAGTCATTATATACATTAATGAGCGAGCAAAATCTCCTTTATACTCATCGGCAGGCTCATACATATTAACCTCCTCTTCAGCAATCTCTCCATATCCAGCCTGCCACACTCCATTATCGTATGTTGCCACAAGCACATCTCCCGGGGGATAATCTTTTTTGTTTAGTGTTACATCATCATCACATGGAATCAGATTATATAAATCAAATGCTATTGCATCGCCATACTCATGACTATTTCCCCACCACGAAACATTGACAATGCAGTCAACCGTCATTCCTGTCGAAGGGGAAACGCCATCAGCAGAAAAAGAGCGTTTTTCATTTGAATACCTATCCAAAACACATCCCCCAAGATTATCCGTAAGGCGGAAAGCCTCCCACACACCACCGGCACCGGTAAGTTTTGACAAATATTTCTGAGGGCGACAATTTTCTGCAATTGCTTGCTTCAATTCCGCCCCACATTTACCTTGAAATGCAGAATAAACCGTCTGGGCATTTACAATCACACACAATGACAAAAAGAAAAACAAAATCTTATTTCTCATCACTCACTAATTTCCACAAATTTACCATTTTTATTCTCAAAGTTTGTAATTTTGTGGCGAAATTTAATTTGACTGCATATTTATGAAAAAGATAATAAACCCATGGATAGGAATGGAAGGCGAGGGATACAATTGTTTTGCTTGTGCGCCACAGAATCCCTATGGACTGAAAATGGAATTTTGGGAAGACGGCGACGATATCATCTCATATTGGAACCCAAACGACAACTTCCAGGGCTGGATTAAAACGCTGCATGGAGGTATTCAAGCTACACTAATGGATGAAATCGGAGCATGGGTAATATCTCGCAAATTGCAGACATCGGCAATGACGACAAACCTTAACATCAGATATCGCCGACCAATGCCAACAGGCGACAACGTTACAGTTGAAGTTCGCGCTCACATCCGCGAGATGAAACGTACATTTGCGGTAATATATGCAACGCTATCAGTAAAAGGACGCGTGTGCACCGAAGCTGAAATAACTTATTTCTGTTTCTCTAAAGAGAAAGCTAAAACCGAGTTTAACTTCCGCGGGTGCAAAGTAGAGGGAGAATAATTAAACACGTTGACGTCGCTTTCTTCTATCAATAAGATATGCGACAAAAAGCGACATTATAGGACTCAAGTAATTAAATACGCAATAGGGTAAATATGTGAGTGTAGCGACACCCAACACCGTTGACTGCGTTACGCCACATGAGTTCCATGGTATAAGCACCGAAGTTACCGAAATTGAATCCTCAAGAGAACGGCTTAGCAATCGAGGCTCCAAGCCGTTATTTTTATATAAATTCTTAAATACATTACCACCGAGAATTATTGAAAGATACTGATCTCCTGTACACGAGTTAAAGAATAGTCCACAACCAATAGTTGCTCCCACGATTGACTTCACCGAATGTAATTTACGGGTAAAAGCATGTGTTATCGAGGCTATCATACCACTACCAATCATCATGCCCCCAAATGTCATTGCACACACAACGAGATAAATCGTAGGCAACATACCCTCAATTCCTCCCGTTGCAACAAGGGCGTTTAACGCCTCATTTCCTGTATCTATAGAGGTTTCAGTAAATAATACTTTTATTGCTGCCAACAACACATTTACATCAATAGCATTTGCAATCTGAGGTTGCCACACAAACATTCCAATAAGTCCCATTGTCGTACTAATGGTAAGTGTTACAAGTGTTTTTATTCTGAACACAATTAGTACACATGTTACTGCGGGGATAATCATTGTCCACGGAGAGATATTAAACGACTCATGTAAATATGTAACCATTTCTTCTGAATGGCTAAACTCTGTTGTAGGGATTGCCATTCCTACAATTAGATATACCAACAATGCTATTCCCATTGAGGGGATAGTCGTTACCATTAGATACCTAATGTGAGCAAACATATCAACACCACACGATGATGATGCAAGTACCGTAGTGTCTGATAGTGGCGATACCTTATCGCCAAAGTATGATCCTGAAATTATCGCTCCGGCAATCCATCCGACATCATAGCCAAGCGCAGTTCCAATCCCCATAAAGGCAATTCCCAAAGTTGCAATTGTAGTCCAAGATGTTCCACTTAACACCGAAACGACCGAACAAATCGCACATGTCAAAAATAGGAACAATTTTGGGTTTAATATCTCCAAGCCATAACAGATGAGAGATGGCACAACGCCACTCATCATCCATGTTGCCGATACAGTTGCTATAGAAATCAAAACAGGAATTGCAGGAATTGTTTGGGTTGCACTCTTCTTCAAACCTCTTAATAATTGCTTATAAGAACATTTGTATCCTATCATTGCAATTAAGGCAGTCAGTACTGCTGCACCAAACAAGATATAATGAGTAACCGACAATGCATCGTCGGCACCACGCGATATTATAACTCCTACTATTGCTATTAACAATATTGTTATCGGAATAAGCGACACTAAAAACGGAGGACGATGAGCCTCTTTATTTTTCTTATTTTCGTTCAATTTTCAATTTATTTCTAAATGGGTGCAAAGTTACTCATTTTATATCAAGCTCAGCCAATTTATTTTTGATATTTAAAATTTTTATTCTAATTTTGTCGCTGTATTGGTGCGAAAGCCCGCTCGGGGTTATTTCGCTTAATAGGGAATCAGGTGCAAATCCTGGACAGTCCCGCTGCTGTGAGTTTCACATTGCATCGCCGACATTCTCTACGCCACTGAGACATGAGCATCTTGGGAAGGCAGTCGGTCGATGGAAACGAGTCAGAAGACCTGCCATACAATTAATTTATTTCAATAGCTTACGAGGAATGAGCTTTGAAAAGTCAAGACAATTGTAACGCTGTCTTCTTTTTAATCTTTTCTGCCCAACGTATAAAGCGTTGTTGTATATAGGCTTTTCTGTAGCCTATTCCCCATAAGCTATTTTAACTGTAATAATACATTAAAATGGCTAAAAAGTTACCATTAAAGTCTCTATTCATTACGTTAGGATTGGCAGTTTGTGTTAATTCCTATTCAAAATCGCGCCTTGATAGTATTCAGAAATTGCCTGAAGTGGTTGTTAAAGCGCAATCTTACAAAGAGGTTATTCCGGCACAGAAACTTAATGGGAAACAACTTGAAGCGCTTAACAGTCATTCTGTTGCAGATGCTGTGCGTTATTTCTCAGGTATCCAAATTAAAGACTATGGCGGGGTAGGAGGCATTAAAACTGTAGATATTCGCAGTATGGGAACAAATCACATGGGTGTATTCTATGATGGAATCCAGCTCGGTAATGCTCAAAACGGACAAATTGACCTTGGGAAATTCTCTCTTGATAACATTGAAGAAATTTCGTTATACAACGGACAGAAAAGCGATATTTTTCAACCCGCAAAAGATTTCGGCTCAGCCGGAACTTTATACTTAAAAACTCGCCGTCCATCATTTCATAATGGGAAAACCTATAATCTCAAGACAATATTCCGCACCGGATCTTTCGGATTAGTCAATCCATCTTTTTTATACGAACAAAAATTAAGCTCAACCATTAATCTATCACTTAATACAGAATACATCAATGCCAACGGCAAGTATAAATTTAGGTATAAAAAAGTATTTAGTGACGGAACACTCGCATGGGACACAACTGCGACTCGTCAAAACGGGGATATTGAATCACTACGTTTAGAGGCTACCATATTTGGCAGATTAAATACCGGACAATGGAACTTAAAATTTTATTATTATGATTCAGAAAAAGGCATCCCCGGTGCCATTGTAAATAATGTTTGGAAAAATTCACAGCGTCAGTGGGATAGGAACTTTTTTACGCAAGGAAGCTTTCAAAAACAATTTGGAGACAGCTACGAACTACTAATCAACACAAAATATGCTCGTGATTATATGCGTTATCTAAATCCTGATACTACGTTGATGTACATTGACAATAAATTTTGGCAAGACGAAATTTACATTTCTGCGGCAAATAAATATTCGATACAAAAAAATTGGGATGTAAATCTATCATTAGATTATCAATGGAATACACTTGATGCAACACTTACAAACTTTGCTTCGCCCACTCGCAACACTTTACTAATCGCTTTAGCCACGAGTTTACGATGGAACAGAGTAAAAGCGTTGGCAAGTGTTTTGGGTACGTTTGTTTCAGACAAAAGTATTGCTTCATCAGGAACAGGAAGTGTTTCAAAAATATCTAAACGACAAAATGAACTCACTCCTGCCTTGTTTCTATCATACCAACCGTCTAATAATTTACCACTAAACATCAGAGCTTTTTATAAACGTATTTTCCGCATGCCAACGTTTAATGATTTATACTATACTGACATTGGTAATGCTGATCTCAATCCGGAATTTGTTGACCAATACAATGTTGGCCTACTTTATTCTGATTATTTTGATGGTTTTGTGAGTCGCATACTACTGAAATCTGATGTTTATTATAATTATGTCAAAGATAAGATTATAGCCGTACCTAAAGGAACCGGACAATACCGCTGGATGATGATGAACATCGGCATAGGGAAAATCAGAGGCATTGACGTAAATATCCAAAGTGATTTCAGAGTTTTCAGAAAAGCAAAATTCAGTCTTAATCTCAATTATACTTATCAAAAGGCTCAAGACTACTCCGACCCTACAGACAACGAGCCGGAAGCCGGCACATACAAGGGACAAATTGCTTATATTCCATGGCATAGTGGCTCTGTTGTAGCAAGTGCCAACTGGAAATGTTTTGATTTGAATTATAGTTTCATTTATGTCGGAGAACGTTACCATAACTCTTCCAACATTCGAGCCAATTATGAACAGCCGTGGTACACGCATGATATATCGGGTTGTTATCGATTCAAGTTCAGTAAAATGCAAGTTTCTGCAACTTTGGAAGTTAACAACCTGCTAAATCAATATTACGATGTTATTATGAACTATCCGATGCCGGGACGCAATTATAAGTTAATCTTAAAGTTTGAAATATGAAAAAAATAATACTCGCAATTTTTACTCTGTCTGTGATTATCTCTTGTAGACACGATGATGAAATTTTCATACCCGAAAGTTTAAGCGTATCAACTCCGGAGTTTACAAGCATAAAAGGATTTTATTTACTTAATGAAGGTAATATGGGGAGTAATAAAAGTACACTCGATTACTACGATTGTACAACCGGGATATATACTCGCAACATTTATGGCAACGCAAATCCTAACGTTCCCAAGGAAATGGGTGACGTAGGCAACGATCTTGCCATTTATGGCAACCGATTGTATGCGATTATTAACTGCTCCAATAAAGTCGAGGTAATGGACGTTGCAACCACAAAGCGTATAGGGCAAATTGAGATTCCAAATTGCCGATATATTAAATTCCATAAAGGATATGCCTATGTAACGTCATATGCCGGTCCGGTTGAAATTAATCCCGACTACCAACAAATTGGTTATGTAGCTAAAGTTGATACAACGACATTGGAAGTCGTTGATCGTTGCTTAGTCGGCTTTCAACCCGATGGTATAGAAATTGTCGAAGACAAAATTTATGTTGCAAACTCAGGCGGTTATATGGTACCAAATTATGAAAATACTGTTTCAGTTATCGATATTAATACATTTGAGGAAACTAATCGGATTGGAGTTGCTGTTAATCTGCATTATGTTTTAGCCGATCGTCATGGCTGCTTATGGATTTCTTCAAGAGGCGACTATTACGAAACTCCTTCACGCTTGTATTGCTATGATGTACGCAAAAAACGTTTAGTTGCTGCTCTTGACGTACCTGTTTCTGATATGTGCATTCAAGGTGATTCTATTTACATTGTAAGCGCCGGTTGGAGTCATATATCTTCGTCCTATAATGTAACTTATGCAATAGTAGATGTCAATCTGAAAGAAAAGATCACCGATAACTTTATCTCTGATGGCACAGACTCAAAAATAAAAATGCCGTATAGTGTAGCCGTGAATCCAATCACAAAAGATATTTATATAACAGATGCAAAGAATTATGTCAATCCGGGCACTTTATATTGTTTCGGTCAAGATGGTGTATTGAAATGGAATGTACGCACAGGTGACATTCCTGCACACTTTGCTTTTGTAGGTGAACAATCAATTAGTAATTAACAATATTAATCTCAGTATGAAAAAAATTACATTAGCATTAGGAGTGATTGTGATTGCCTTTTCTGTAAAGGCAAACAATCCTTATATCTCCAAAGTGTATGATTATTTGCCGGCTCCCGGACAGTTTGTCAACGAAATGCCTGAATTTGAAGAGGGAGACACAAAAGCCAATATTTTGGCTAAAGTGGAAGAACAAATTTGTGGTAATGAAAACGATGGAGCTGCTCCGGGTATGATTACGCTCGGCTCATTCGGTGGTTACGTCATATTTGGTTTTAATCACCCCGTTGTGAATGTCGCAGGCGAATATGATTTCAAAATCTACGGCAACGCTTTTAAGTCAAATCAAGCATCAGACGGTGGCAGTTGTGAACCGGGGATTGTTATGGTGAGTCAAGACACCAATTGCAATGGAGTTCCCGATGATGAATGGTACGAACTCGCAGGCAGTGAATATAGCAAACCCGAAACCACTCATTTTTATAAAATCACTTATTACAAACCTGATGCCAACAGGACAATTAATGCCGATCCTGATCCGAATTATAATTACATAAATGATCGTACTTATGTAAAATGGGAAGACAACCAAAGTGAAACGGGATATGTAATGCGTAATGTTTATCATAGTCAGTCATATTGGCCGGAATGGATTGATGATACTACTATCACGTTTGAAGGGACTCGACTTGCCGACAACGCTTATGATCAAAGCGGAAATGGTTCATACTACGTTCAACGATTTTATGACTGGGGATATGCCGATAATCAACCAAACGCCGAAGCCCCTGGATTTAAAATTGATTGGGCTGTGGATGCTGATGGCAATTCCGTCACCCTTACACATATCGACTTCATAAAAGTTTATAGTGCAGTAAACCAATATTGTGGATGGATAGGAGAAACTTCAACCGAAGTTTGTGGTGGCGAAGATCTTCATCCTAATGCTGATATAGCGGGGATTGCCGATATAATTCTTGACAATGATTTTCAAGTTGAATACTATAATTTACAAGGTATTAAAATTGAGAATCCTTCTAATGGCATATTCATCAAACGACAAGGACCTAAAACTACTAAAATCATTATTTCACAATAACTCATTACAAATATGAAAAAGATTATTTTTTTGATGGCATTTTTAGCCACGACTATTACAAGTATGGCTCAATTCTCAAATGGGAGCTTTTTATTAACCGAAGGACAGTATGGCTCTTCTTCAGGCGGTTTGTTCTGGCTTGACCCCGAAACCGGGTCATTGGGCTCATCTGTATCACAAGAAGTTAATGGTGCGGGCTATGGCGAGACTTCGCAATTTGCAACTATCTATGGAGATAAATTGTATGTTACATCAAAGCAGGCTGGTAGTTATGGAGGAGGCCTGTTGACAGTTGCTGATGCCGCAACCGCAAAAAACATATATATTTTCAGCAGTTTATCTGATGACGGACACAATTATGATGGTCGTGCATTTTGCGGAGTAACTGAAACAAAAGGTTACATGGGTACGTCTAATGGTATCTTTGTGATTGATCTTGAGAACAATCAGGTTGTCAAATTAATCGAAGGTTCCGACTGTGGCTATGGCGTTGGTGAGGCGATTGACGGAGGTTATTATCAATATGATGTGTATTATCATCAGATTGGTTCAATGGTGCGTGTCGGAGATTGCGTTTTTGCATCAAAACAAAACGAGGGAATTCTTGTCATTGATATTGCAACCGACGAAATTATTTACACTATTTCTGCCGAAAATTTTGGAGGATCTTTCGGTGAACTTATACAATCTAAAGACGGAATGTTGTGGACAACAGCGTGTGCAACTGAAAATTACAGCTACGACCAAACTCCGGAGCTCAACAAATTAGTTATGATAGACCCATATACATGTGAAGCCATTGAAATACCGACTGAGCACAAAGTTTCGGTGTCTTGGGCTACTTGGCGTCATGGAATGATGCAAGCATGTGAACATTCCAATAAAATCCTTTGGAAAGATGTCTGCTATTTTGATTGGATGATGTACGAGCAAGTTGGCGCACCTCAAATCCTTTATTATGATATTGAAACCGGGGAAGAAGGCGTTTTTGTCGATTTGACAACAATAAACCCTGATTATTCCATTTATGCCGGCTTTAGCGTAGACCCTGAAACCGACAATGTATATGTCCCCGTAGCAAGTAATTCCGGTTATGGTCCATGGTTTTTGTTGGTGTTTGATCCGCAAGGTACATTAATCGGAGAACCGATTTCAATTCCTATCGGTGATTGGAGCGACTATCCATCTATGGCTTTATTTACCGATGATTACACTCCAGAGTTCACATTGGATGATAAATATATCCTTGACGTGAATGACAAAATAGAATTTAATCTTGCCGACATTGTTTCCGACAAAGATAATGCCCAAAACGGCATTATCGTAGATATTCTCAACGTTGAGAATCCTGAAATTGCGACTGCAGAAATTGCCGACAACAAATTAACTCTTTGGATGAAAGGTCAAGGCTTGACAACTATTACATTAAAAGCGTTGTCAAATGGTAAGTCAACAACAAAAACCATTACTCTTAGCGAATCAGGCACTACCGGCATTGAATCGGTAGGAATGTTCAATTCTCAATTATTCTATCGCAACAGCTCCTTAAATGTTATTAATAGCGCTGGTAGCTATGTGACAATATATAACACTTCCGGAAATCAACTTTATAAACACCAAATCAATAGTAATAATTTCTCTATGCCTCTCAATCTCTGTCCTGGTATATATATCGTGGCAGTTAATGGAAAAATGCTAAAAATCGCTATTCAATAATTTCCATACTTCAAAACACTCTTTTCATTTTGGGGCGACGCATCGTGATTGATGTGTCGCCTATTTTGTTAAAAATTTGTGCAAACTCAACAAAAACATTACCTTTGCGTTATAATTATACATTACATCATCATGGGGTTGATTGGCTTTGACAGCGTGTAGAGGTGGTGTGTAAGCATGCAGAGCAATGATGGCTACGCTCTTTAATCTGGGACATCAAAGTTTTAAATGGCGAAAATAACTACGCTCTTGCTGCCTAATCGAAGTACAGTAGATTGCGCTTAATCTCCGCAACAGTTGCAGAGACAAGACATCGCCCGATTGTCCTTTTCCCGAGACGGATCGACAAGGCGGTGCTGGTAAATCGGGAATGGGAAACCAAGTGCCTCGCGCGGTTTCCGAGACTTTAGAGGCTAAGGTTGTGATTGGTGGTCTCTTGCCTGTCGCTCCCCTACAATCAAGTAGAGACTAAGCATGTAGAAAGCTCATTAGTTCCACGTTTGGACGAGGGTTCAATTCCCTCCAACTCCACAACACAACAACAGGCATCAATTTTGATGCCTGTTGTTATTATTCCATAGTTTATATAAAAATATATACCCTTTTATTTAACATTATTGATACTCCAATCAAATTTAAATATACGCCCTTCTATTGGTATATTAATAGTCATACTTTCACCTTTTTCATATTTTATATTTATATATCCACTTATTGCTTCTTCGTTTCTTATTGTATTTTTCTTTATATATCCAACATTCAGCATTTTTCTCTCATCATTCATCATTTTAGACATAGCTAATATTTGCATTGTCGCTTGAGTATTAGCTGCAAATGCAACTGATGGATTATATGTAGTTACAGGATAAGTATAACCTGTCCTACTATTATACGCATATGATGTTGTATATCCTGCCATCCCGGCATTAAACCCTGCCGAAAAGCCATACAATGCCATCGCTATATTCTGCTTTTTCCTAACCATCTTCATATATGAATCATGTGTATATACTTTTAATTCTTTTATTGTTTCACCATTTTTCAAATATGCCGAAACAGCTTCCGGATAAATCGTTATAAATGTCCCGGTATTATTTAAAACGCTTATATCTAACTGATAATATTTCCCATAATCATCTTTCGCATACACATTTGTTAACCCAACAACAATTCCATCTTGCTCCTGATAAACACATAATTTATCATTATAATACCACTTATATAATGATGAGTTTAATGATTCCAATACGATATTACTACTGCCACAAGAAGTAAATATAATTAAACATAAACCCACAATGGAACACCAAAGACATCTTTTCATGATTATAAATTTAAACATTCGTTTTTATAAAGGTCAATAAAGCCCTATATCTATAGGTTTCAAACTTCATGATATTATGTTATACGCTATATTCCGAAGTATAGCTTTAAGAAGATTCCATGAATAAAACGATCAGCTGTTACAGCTCGACGACTGATATCAATCCTTGTTTTCAGTTCTAAGGTAGAAATGCTGTAACCTAATCCGAAGCCAAACTCATCATCATAAAAATTCACACCCAGTTCTCCGCCCCATGAATACCATCGGCTCTCAAAATCCTCTATAAACTCCGGACGACCATTAGGCCGCTCATACTCTATCTCTCGCGTAAACGTTGGATTTGCCATCACATGCACCGTCAAGCCAATGTTTATTTTTAAACCATCGCTCCTGTACAAGTCTGGCGTAAAGCCTACGACAGAAGCCTTTATATATGGGCGAAGTATATTACCATCATCATAATATGGTTCATCATAGTAATAATCATCTTCAGTGGAGATTGAAATATCATTTAGCAAATCACCAACGTCAGAGAACGTTTTCCATAGTCCCACTGCTCCACCCACTCCAATATAGTGCGTAGGTCTATAATGATAGCCTAATTCTAAATTGTATGATTTTGCAAAGGAAAAGCCCCCTGTAAATGTCATCAAATGATTACTTTCTTGTGCTCTCATCTTAAATGAGAAACAAATTGTTAAGATTACGATAATTAAAGTAATTCTATGTTTCATAAGTATTTTTCATCGTTTTGAAAACAAAGATATATAATACAGATAAAAAATACTATATTTGCATATACAAAATTAATACCTATTATCATGAGAAACTTATTCTTAATTCTGCTTTTCTTTGTCTCTAACATAATGTGTCTCGCACAAAATGACAAAGTTAAAGATGAAAAGATATTCCAAGTTAATCTATGTATAAAACAGCCTCCGTTAAACCCATACTCGGAGTGTACACTCATAAAATCACGATTATTTGAGCCTAAAAATAGTGCTTCTGGCACTTTCATGAAAGAGGAAAAATTGCCCTCGCAGCAACAAGTTAAAATAAGCTACAAGCATGAAACATATGAGCCGACACTATTAGATGCCATTGGCTCACAGATATATTACATTATAGAAGACAAGATCCAGAACAATTGGTAACAATAAAACCCAAGGGCAATGCTCTTGGGTTTTATTATATCTACTAAATTCTGTATTACATAGTCAAAACGATATTGTTTTCTTCAGCAATGCGACGCATATTAAGAATTGCATAACGCATGCGACCCAATGCAGTATTGATACTTACATTTGTGGCATCAGCAATCTCCTTAAAACTCATATCGCGATAATAGCGCATTATCAACACCTCACGTTGACTTTCGGGCAATGCCATCACAATACGTCGCACATCCTCATGAATTTGATCTGTCACTAAGTGATACTCAATATTTTCTTCACACAAATCGCGACGATTTAACAGATTGGTTTCTTCATCATCAGCCGACACAGTATTTTCTGACTTTTCTTGACGATAATAGTCGATAATAAGATTATGAGCTATGCGAGAAATCCATGCTGAGAACTTACCATTCTCAGTATATCTGCCTTGTTTAATAGTCATAATAGCTTTAACAAAGGTCTCCTGAAAGATATCATCAGCAAGATCTTTATTCTTTACAATGTGAAAAATATATGAGAAAACACGCGATTGATGGCGTTTGAGCAACGCATCAAATGCTTCATTATTACCTTTAGCATAATCAGCCACTAACTGTTCGTCAGTGAGCTTAGTTAATACTTGCATTACTATTCTGATTTAAAATTTAGAGTAGTGTTGTGCTATAGGCAATAATTTTTAGGTTGATAAATGATTATTTTTAATGGTTTACAATGACAAAAGTAATTGTTATAAACTAAATAAACAAACAAATACACAAAAAATCAACCTAATTCAAACATTTCCTTACAAAAATTTTCACATTTTATATAATAAAAACAGATTATCGTGCGTTTAATAGATGTAATTAATAAATAGAATTGCCTATGAAGAAAATTTCTACTCCTTCTTTTGAGACAATTCTCACCGATATCGATGTTATTGATACTAAAATTGCACAACCTAAAAAATCAACACTTGATTTCTTAAAGCAATTTGCAAGAACCTACCATTTCGAAAAGAAAATCGAAACATCACTCGGGAGCATGATTCTCAACTAAACCTCAAAACAGGGCTACATGATGTAGCCCTGCTCTTTTATTCCCTCTGTCGTTATGAATAGGGTTACACAGCATAATCATAGTAATATAAAGCAGTGAGGTAATACAGACTTTCCATTCTTCATCGAGTATCAATGCATGCGGGTCCGGAGGACATTGGCGCAGCTTTGTAATAACATGAGACATCGCTACACTCGTTACCGGTTATTCATGTCGCGTTACAACAGCTCTCCTACCTTAGGAGAGCTGTCACGATGTGACTGAGGGGTATATATATGTTGGAAAATGATACTTTCCTCTTGCGTGTCGCGACTCGCGACTCGAGCCTCTCGACTTTAAATTTTAAACAATAAAAAAAGCCCCGACTCATTCTTGAGTCAGGGCTTCGGAAGGGGGCGGTGACCTACTCTCCCACTTTCGCAGTACCATCGGCGTGGTGAGGTTTAACTTCTC
>JAFXGB010000152.1 GCA_017520235.1 Muribaculaceae bacterium
CTAAGCCAACTTGTCTTATTGCTTCGATTATTGATAATCCTTCTATGTCTCCTACTGTTCCTCCAACTTCTGTTATTACAATATCTATATCTGTATCATCAAAGCTATATATTTTTTCTTTTATTTCATTTGTAATATGTGGAATTACTTGTACTGTTTTACCTGAATATTCTCCACGACGTTCCTTATTTATCACATTTTGATAAATGCGTCCCGATGTAATATTGTTAGCGCGTGTTGTCTGAACATTTGTAAAACGTTCATAATGTCCGAGGTCAAGGTCTCCCTCATGTCCGTCAACTGTCACATAACTTTCACCATGTTCATATGGATTCAATGTTCCAGAGTTAACGTTTATATAAGGATCAAACTTCTGAATAGTTACTCTAAAGCCACGTGCTTTTAACAAACAAGCAAGAGATGAAGAAATAATTCCTTTACCTAATGAGGAAACAACTCCTCCTGTTACAAAGACATATTTTGGTTCCATACCTTTTATAATATTTACGAAAGTACAAAGTTACAAATTATTCTCGATAGGCAACACCTTAAAGAAATATTTCATCACTCAATTTTTAATTATTTTATACTTGTTGAATCTATCCGCTTAACACAAAAGCTCCCTGTCGTGTTAATATAGTATAAAAACAACCTTTAAAACATCTCTAAAAATTGTAAAGCCACATATAAAATTGTACATTTACAAAATGTATCAGAATTAACTTTAAATACCATATTAAATCATGAAAAAACTAACTCGTTTTTTTGCTGTCATTGCAACATTATTTTGCACATCAACAGCATTTTCAGCTAATACCGTAAACATAAGCGGTATTGACTATGCGATAGACACTATTATCCCCAAACACACAGTAGGGCCAGGAACAAGCTATGCTTTTTATCGTCTCCCAGACAAGCCATTAACAATTCATGTACTCGAAGTTGACTTAAACAATCAATACGTACAAGTTGAAGCATGCAATGGAGGTCAAAAATCTGTTGCAACAGAAACAACAACAAGCATGTACAAACGTAATGACAGCCCCGGGCACGATATGATTGCGGCTCACAATGGCTCATTCTTCCACACATCAACTACCGATGCTACAGGAGTGGGGATGTCTCGCATGGGATTAATCTGCAACGGAGAGTTGATCCAAAACCCCATAGGTGGGTGGCCTTTGTTTGTATTAACCCACGACAGAGTACCATATTTTGAGGAAGTTAACTTCAGTTCAAGCATCACATCTGCCAATGGAGCATCTAATCGAATTCACACATTTAACACTCACTTTCTTGAGCGTGAAGCTGTTGATGATAATGGAGAACGCATGATGATGTTCACTCGCGAATATGGGACAAAAACAAATACTGCATCAGGTGGCACAAAAGTTATTTTAGCGCCAAAAGAAGGCGATTTCACGATCACCCCCAATATGACTATCAAATGTACGGTAGAAAGCATTTTTGATAACACCGGAGCTTCAGAAATTCCTGCAGGCAAAGCAGTCCTTTATGGTACTGGAGTTAACGAAACCTTCCTAAAAAGCTTAACTGTTGGGGAAGAATGCACTATAAACATTGCCACAATAGTCACATCTAATCCATCAATCAACAACATTAAAGAAGGACTCGGAAGTAGTACTGCTGACTATCTACTAAGAAATGGCGAAGTTGTCATATCAGGCAACCCTGATATAGCACCACGAACATTCATGGGAATTTCCCAAGACAGAAAAACACTATACTCTGTAGCCGTTGATGGACGCTGGGAAGGCTCTGCCGGTGTCACACTTGACGACGAAGGTCGCATTCTTAAAATGCTTGGCGCATGGCACGGCCTAAACCTTGATGGTGGTGGTTCTACAACTATGATTGTCCATGGCGACATCAAAAATCACACATCTGACGGATCTGAACGTGCTGTAGGCGACGCGCTATTGTTCTTTTCAAATGCTCCTGTAGATGACAATATCGCAAAAATTGCATTTGAGCCTCGAGCTTACAATGTTCCCATTACAGCCCGTTTCCGCCCTGCAATCTACGCCTACAACCAATATGACCTCATAAAAAATAAAGACCTTGAAGGGATAACACTTTCATGCGATCCAAACATTGGCTCATTTAACGAGAACAACGAATTTATTGCGACAGGAGAAGTTGCAAGCGGATACATCTATGCTGAATACAATGGTATTACAACTAAACAACTTGTAAACACCATCATGTCACCTCTCGAATTGGAATATGACAGCTATGTTGTTGATGATAAAGCCGACTATCCAATCCTCATGAATGGTACAGTTGGCAACTTTGTATATAAAGCTGATGCTGCCAGCGTAAATTGGGTTATTGACGATGAGTCTCTTTGTTCTGTTTCTGACGGACAAGTTAGAGGCATCAAAAGTGGTGTAGCAACATTGACCGGTACATCAAGCAATTTTAATGGCAACGTTACTATCAATGTTGAAATACCAGAATCTAAGACTAAATCTATTTTCCCTGCATTTGACGCGTCAACATGGTCATTTACCCAAACTGGTGGAACCAACCAAAGCGCCGCAGCTGAAGGCGAAGGTGTAAAGATTAGCTATATCGGCAATGGCGTTTCAAGAGGCGCAACATTCTCTATTTACAATAACACAATTAAATCTTACGGTTTACCAAATGCTATCCAAATGGATATCAACCCAGGCAATGCAACCGTAAAGAAAGTTCAATTATCATTTAGAAATAACAACAATCAATCAGCGACTGTTGACGTAACAACTTCTCAATTAACTAAAAACGAGAACAACACATTTACTATCAACATTCCTAACAATTGGGCAGCAAACAACACTAACTTTCCAATATATATCAATGGTATTATACTTGGAATGGGTGCATCAACAAAAAACACTCAATTTGATATCACTATCTCTAAATTGGAACAAATATATGGAGACCCATCAGGAATTGAAGATATAATTGACAACAGCAACACAATCAGTATCTACCCTAATCCTGCTGTTTCAGGCTCTCCGGTTTCAATCGATATTAATGGAAACGCTCAAGTAAGTATTTACACTCTCGGAGGCTCACTCGTTAATAGTTTTGAATTATCTGACAACAAGACAATCGAAACGGCAGGAATGTCTGCTGGGATGTACATCCTACACGTTGTGGGAGAAGCTGATGTTTATACCTCAAAATTGATTATAAAATAGAATTATTCTATTACGCAAAACGGCAGGTCTAAGCCTGCCGTTTTTTTAATCTATAATACCATCCTTTTCTTTATTTTTCGTAATTGCCACAACACCATCAATCCGGCGACCACCGTTGCACACACATCTGAAACAGGGAATGATGCCCACACCCCATTCAGCCCATAAAAACAGGGGAATATGAATAAAAATGGTATTAGAAATATCACTTGACGCACCAAACTCAAGAATATTGACTTACCTGCCATTCCTATTGATTGGAACAGCGTTGTTGCAACAATCTGGAAGCCCACAACCCAAAACATCGTCATTGAAATAGACAAACCATTAGATGTTGCATTTATCAATTCAATATCATCGGTAAACATTTTTGCGATATATTCAGGGAAGAATTGTCCTATAACCCATCCTATAGCAGTTACTACCGAGCCGGCAACTACTGATAGCCAAAAGGCCTTGCTTAATCTGTCTAAGCGTTTTGCGCCATAATTATATCCCACTATTGGCTGCATCCCTTGGCATATCCCAACAACAATCGTTGACAATAATGAGGTATAGGTTATAAAAATTCCCACTGCAGCCACCGACACATCTCCGCCATACTTATATAAGGCGGTATTGATTATCCCATTTATTGCGCTACCAGCAATATTCACAAAACATGGAGCTGCCCCTATCGCAATAATTCCACCGATAATCTTCCACCGCAATCGATAAATCCCTTTCACAAAACGCAATGTGCTCTTCTTTGAAAAGAAATGAGCCATCACAAAAACCATAGATATCACCATTGCAATGTCAGTGGCGATAGCAGCCCCTTTTATCCCCATGTCAAAAACAAAGATAAACAACGGAGCAAGCAACAGATTAGCTCCTGCGCCAATAAACATTGATACCATAGCCTTTATAGGATATCCCGAAGAACGCATTATGCTATTAAAACTAAATGTCAAGTTCATCACAAGCATACCTGGAAGAATATACAACATAAAATCTCGTGCATAAGGGAGCGATGTTTCACTCGCGCCAAAAGACAAGAGTATTTCATCCATGAATATGCCAAATAAAGAGATATAAACCGTAGCATTTATCAAGAGCATTACAAGAGTATTTCCAAGCACAAGCTCTGCTCCTCGATAATCCCTTGCACCGAGCATAATAGACACTCTTGCACTTGCTCCCGCGCCAATGAGCATACCTATTGCCGCTGATAAATTCATCACGGGGAATGTGATTGCCAGCCCCGCAATTGCATCAGCGCCCACTCCTCGGCCTATAAAAATGCGGTCAATGACATTATACAACGACATCACCACCATTGCGACAACCGCCGGAGAGCTATACTCCCACAACAGCCTGCCCACAGAGCGCGTCTCCAGTTCATTTAACTTATCTTTTGCCTTATTCATCTTTCAATCTAATTATACCTATATAGAAAGCGAGAGACCTTAATCGGACTCTCGCTCATTATTGTAGAATAGTTGTTTTTCTTATTTTGCGTTAGCCATTGCTTTTGCGCGCTCGATATATTTTTCAATATCAAGATTGTAAGCAGCTGCATACTCAGGATATTCAGCTTTGATTTCTTCAAACAAAGCAGCTTCCTTGTTATACTCTTTAAGTGCACGATAAACATTTGCTTGTTTTATCATGAATAGTGGAGTATAGAAAGCATTGTCATCTGATGCGTCAATTGCTTTTTCAAAGCTTTTTACTGCTTCAGGATATTTTTCAAGATTCACATAGCAGTCTCCTTCAAGAGAGAAACTTGCTGCTCCAACAAGAGCTTCTTTTTGTGAATATTTTGCAAGATAATCAAGCGCTTTTTGATAATCACCTTTCTTGTAAAGAAGGATTGCAGCTTGAAGAGCAGCGCGGTTACCAGCGTCATAACCTTCATTATCTGCAACTTGCATATATTGAACCAATGCAATTGAGTCATTTCCTTGAGCAAGTGACATATCAGCTTGACCTATAGCATCATTTGCTGCATTTGCACTTTCTTGACGCATATCAAGGAAGAAAATAACTGCTGCTGCAATAACCACAACAGCCAAAATTGCTGTAATGATAGTCTTTTTGTTGTTTTGAACTTTTTCCTCTACTACATTAGTAAGAGTGTCATTAAGCTCGTCGATTGATGTACGAGTCTCGTTTTGTTTTTCCTTTGCCATGTTATGTTTGTGTTTCTAATTATCAATTAAATAGTCGTTTCCGAACTGCAAAAGTAATAGTTATTCCTCATTTATGAAAATTTTTAGCAATTATTTTCCTGAATTGCAAACAATAATCGCTATATTTGTGGAAAAGGATTATCCATGAGACGCACGATAATTGTAATAATGATGTTTTATGCAATGCTAAATTGCATTGCCGATATCTCAGTTACGCAATCGATGTATCTGCCCTCACAGAATGTTGTAGCAGA
>JAFXGB010000153.1 GCA_017520235.1 Muribaculaceae bacterium
GAAGGATATAAAGTTTACCGTTTTGATAAGCTGCTGCACGAACAACATTTGAAGTCAAGTCAATGTAAGAAGGGTAAGTTCCGTTAGTAGAGAAGTTCCATCCTTCAGTAAGAACGATGTTTTGATCATCGAATGTGTAGTTAGGTTTAGCAGTACCCTTAAGTGAGATATTCACTGTTGTAGCATTTGCTGATTTAAGTGTCAATGTAGCTGCGTGATCACCTTTTTCTACCGGAGCATAAGTTATAGTAATCTTACCACTTGCATTGCCGCCTGATTGAGCAATTTTTGTTGTTGAAATACTAAATAAGTCAGCATTAGTACCAGAAAGAGATGCTGTGATATCACCTTCAAGATAAGCTCCTGATACTGTTATATCGGCAGTTGCCTGTGTTCCGACATTAGCGGTCATGTTAACAGCTGATGAACTTACTGAAATAGAAGGAATATTTTCATAAGTGTAAGTAGGAGCAGTACCGTGTTTGTAGTAAGCGATACCTTGGTTATGTACCAATACCCACATTTCAACTCCTGATGTACCATTAACGTTCACACAAATACTTGTAGAGTAAGAAGTATTACGAGTCTTAGAGCTGAGACCGGCAGAAGGATAGTTACCTGAACCTGTAAGACCTTCAACTGCCCAACCTTCGCTACCATCAATCAACACTGCACGACCTCCAAGAAGAGTTTGAGCGTTAATCTCTTCTTTAGTAAATGTACCATCACCATTAGTATCAGTTACTCTGTTATAGGCAGTAGTGAATGCATATTGAGAGCCTTTGAATGTAAATGGTGCGAAATCATTACCACAACCATCAGAAGTTTGACGTATGTTAGTTGTAGTGAGAGGAATTGATTGAAGCAATTCTCCGTTAGCATTAATTTGAGATGCAATATATTGTGGTCCCAATACCCAGAAATTATTTCCATCGGGCACTGCTCGTGGAGAAAGACCTGCAATAAAGGCATCAACATCAGCAACAACAGGAGTAGTAGAAGCTACACCATTTGTAACGGCATATGTAACAAGAGAGTTACAGTTACCATTTGCCGCATTACCATTAGCATCAGTATAATCACGAGTTTGTTGAGCAAAGTAACAAATCTTACCTGATGTCAAAGTACCTTGGAAATTAACAGTATCACCGATACGGTCCATTCCACCAAGATTAGTAGTTTCAAGAAGTACACGAGGAGCAGTTTCGTCATTATCCCAAATGTAAACCTTGAGAGTTTTCATTGTATCATTAGATGCCAATGCAATATTTGTACCGATGAGTTTACCATCAACGTAAGCAACGTCAACAAGAGCCAATGCACCACCTGTTACACCTGTCATATCAAGATCATACAGATGTTCACATGTTTGAGCTTTGATGACTTTCACCTTGTTATTTGTAACATCAACTACATAAAGTTTACCATCGCCAAATGCCATGTTACGATAGCTTGTCCAGTTAGCCATCCAACCTGCTTTTTTGTTAGAAGTTTCAGAGTAGTTCCAACCTTCTTTAAAATCCAACGGAGGATTAACAGCAGTACCTGATACCACCATAGTAGTTTTGTGAGAGCCACTTGTAAATGTAAGAGTAGTATTGTGAGAACCCACTGATTTAGGTTGATAAGTAACTGTGATATTACCGCCTGATGTACCAAGAGAAGTGTGAGAAATCTTGAAATCGGTAGTATTGCTACTTGCGATAGAGATATTTGCAGACAAGTCAGTACCTGAAACAGCAAGAGTTTTGCTTGAAGTGCCATCAACATATGTTTGACCGAAGCCCATTGATGTAGGATTCAAAGAGATACCACTATTTGTCCCTTGTACAAAATCTATATCTTTTTGAGTAGCCTTATTATTTGAGACAGTTACAGTGTGTGTTTGTGTTTTGTAACCATCTTTTGCTACTGTAAGAGTATAAGTACCGGCAGGCACGAAGAATGCAAACACACCATTACCTTTAGCTCCTGTAGAAACAGTATAGTTAATGCCATTACCACTCAAAGTAACATTAGCATTATTTACAGCAAGATACAAGTCACGACCACGAGCAGTGTAATTTGAGTAACCACAACCTTGTGATTTGTCACGCACGTCACCCACAACACAACCTGGTAGACTACCTGATCCACCTGGAGCCTTTAAACAACCTACAGCGATTTGCCAAGCGAGAAATTTATTATAAAGTGTTGATTTGAAACGTAATGATTCAGGGCGATAGTCGTGGAACCATGTTTCCACTAAATAACCGGGAGCTGTATTTGTGCGAAGCACACCATAGTGCCATCCCATCAAGTCATAGTCAGCCATTGA
>JAFXGB010000154.1 GCA_017520235.1 Muribaculaceae bacterium
AATACTCAAATTTATATCCAAGAAGAAACCTACATTACTAAAGAACTCGACCCATGGGCTGGTTCTTACTATGTAGAATCTTTGACTAACGAAATCGCTCACCGCGCTTGGGAACACATCCAAGAAATCGAAAAACTTGGTGGCATGGCAAAAGCTATCGAAAGTGGTCTTCCAAAACTTCGCATCGAAGAAGCAGCTGCTCGCACTCAAGCTCGCATTGACTCTGGTCGTCAAACTATCGTTGGTATCAACAAATATCGTCTTGAACACGAAGATCCAATCGATATTCTTGAAATCGACAATACTGAAGTACGCAAAGACCAAATCGCTCGCCTTGATGCCGTTAAAGCTGAACGCGACGAAGCAGCAGTTAAAGCAGCTCTTGAAGCGATTACAGAATGTGTTCGCACTAAAGAAGGTAACCTTCTTGATCTTGCTGTTAAAGCTGCCGGTCTCCGTGCTACTCTTGGTGAAATTTCAGACGCTTGCGAAGCTGTCGTAGGTCGTTATAAAGCAGTAATTAGAACTATTTCAGGCGTGTATTCAAGTGAAACTAAGCAAGACCCCGACTTCGTTAAAGCACAACAATTGTGTGAGGAGTTTGCTAAAAAAGAGGGTCGTCAACCTCGTGTTATGATTGCTAAGATGGGACAAGACGGACACGACCGTGGTGCAAAAGTTGTTGCAACCGGTTATGCCGACTGCGGATTTGACGTAGATATGGGACCATTGTTCCAAACTCCTGCTGAAGCCGCTCGTCAAGCAGTAGAAAATGACGTACACGTTCTCGGTGTATCTTCACTTGCTGCCGGACACAAGACTCTTGTTCCTCAAGTAATTGAAGAGTTGAAGAAACTTGGACGCGAAGATATCTTAGTTGTTGCAGGTGGCGTTATCCCAGCACAAGACTACGACTTCCTATACAAAGCAGGTGTCGCAGCAATCTTCGGTCCTGGTACTCGCATTCCTGTTGCTGCAATAAAGATGCTCGAGATCCTCATGGAAGAATAAAACTATCTAAATTCCATACTAAAAAATCGCTGGTGTACCCATCAGCGATTTTTTTATTCATTTAACATATTTATCGATAAACGATAAAACTTATTAAAAATCGCTACTTATTTATCGTTTTTCAATAAATGTATTTATCTTTGTATCGTAATTATTAACCCCCTAAATTTATTTATTATGAATACAAAGAATTATTACCGTCCAATCTTAGTATTAGCAATTATTGTTTCTATATGCTCTCTATTCTGGATATACTGGACTGTTGGGCGCACTATTTTCACGCTTACAGATGACAGCCTCCCACTTAGAGACGGATATGAAGCTTGGCAAATAGGAATCATTTCTTGTTATAGCATTTTCGCTATTGCATTAGTTGTAATTCAAATTGTTTTCATGGTAAAGCAATTAAAAAGCATCAAAAATGGCATTTTATTCAATAAGTCAAATGCTAAATATATAATGTCATGGGGAATACTTTGGATCTTTTACGATTTTTGTGCAGCAAACATTGGACAAATGATTTACAATAACGCTTTTAACGAAATTACAATCGAAGGCACATTAATTGGAATACCTACAATCGTAATTACGTTTGCAATCCTTTACAAGATGGCAGCAGATGTTGCAACCGAAAACAATCTTACAATCTAACACGCATCTACTATGGCTATAATTATAAATTTAGACGTAATGATGGCACGACGCAAAATGTCGCTTAATGAATTGTCAGAACGTGTGGGAATAACAATTGCCAACCTTTCAATTCTAAAAACCGGTAAAGCTAAAGCGATACGTTTCTCTACACTTGATGCCATTTGCAAAGCTCTTGACTGCCAACCTGCCGACATCATTGAATATCGCGCAGATTAATCCCCTATCGACGATTGTTGATTAATCGTAATTATTAATTTTGAAAAAAATATTACCTTGGTGCAACCTTTTCGCGAGTTGTTGCGTCAA
The DNA here is from genome assembly GCA_017520235.1 of Muribaculaceae bacterium. Classification (GTDB taxonomy): domain Bacteria; phylum Bacteroidota; class Bacteroidia; order Bacteroidales; family Muribaculaceae; genus RGIG4079. Next base: position 1,972 of record JAFXGB010000154.1, read on the forward strand.
AGAGAAAACCGAATTAATAATTTAAACATTTATAATATGAAACGATTAATCAACATTTCTGCTATCGCAGTCCTAATGGCTGTTTTAATGTTCCCTTGCAGAGTACAAGCTCAAAACACCGACGAGTTTGAAAATCGCATGGAAATTATTGCCGAAACAATCAACGAAGAATTGGACACCACCAAAAACTTTGAGCAAAACGTAGAGAAAATAGCATATAAACTCAAAGAAAAATTCGAAAATATTGATGCCAACACTACAGTTGTCTATAATGAAGAAGCAAGAAAAACTATCGAGGCAAAATATGACCACGAAGAAGATATGATGGAATATGCTTTAAGTATAGTCGCAGTTATTGGCGGATTACTTACCGGTATTCTCATTTTTGTACTCCCTATTTTCTTCATATGCTATTTTATATATCGCAAACGCACTATCCGCTATCGCATAGCAGAAAAAGCAATAGAAAAGAATATGACACTGCCCGATAGTTTTTTTGCAATACCTGAAGCCGACAAGAAAAGCCGTTTACAATCAGGACTTGTGTGGATAGGCTGGGGACTTGGGCTAATATGTCTATTCTTGGTATGTAGTTCAATTAAAACTGCAATGATTGGTCTTATTCCACTATTTGTAGGTGTAGCCAAACTCATCACCTACTTTGTAGAAGATCGCAAAAAAGATAATAACGACAACAACAATTATTCTAACGACGAAACAGATGTTGAGCAAATTTGATGAACTGAAACTGATAGCCCGATGCGTTGCCACTGATGACCGCAACGCATTCGGGCAATTGGTCGAGGAATATCAAGATGGCTTACGTCGATTTCTTCTCAATCTCACTCTTGGCGATGCCGCATTAACCGACGATCTATCGCAAGAGACATTCATTAAAGCCTACTTATCGATACGCTCTTTCAAGGGATTATCTCGATTTAAAACATGGCTTTATCGCATAGCATATAATGAATTCTACACCTATATGCGCAAGCAACGAGAAGAAAGCGAGGAGACTGCCGATATTCCACCCGACGAAGGCTATCAATGCCTGAACGCATCAGATGCTCGCATGGACTTGGAAGTGTGCCTTAAAGCATTAAACGAAACCGAGCGCACAATCGTTTTATTATTCTATATTGAAGACCAACCAATAAAAAAGATAGCCGACATCACCTCATTGCCACAGGGAACTATCAAATCCTATCTCTCACGAGCCAGAGTAAAAATGGCAGATGTATTGAATCGATAAAATAATTTGACTAATTTTGAATTAGAAAAAAGATGAAACACGATAAAACCGACAAGCAAATAAAAGAATTCCTAAAACGAGAGCTTCCACAAGCTCCTGTCAATCCTTGGTTTACACGCAAGGTAATGAATCGTTTGCCCGAAAAGAGGCCAAATTGGGCTGCTAGGATTGAGAATGCAGGTTTTTTAGTTGCTGCAATAACATTAGGAATTTTCTGGTATATGCTCATCTCGACAACAACCACCAGCAATGTAATCACTGTAGGCGATATTTTCAATTATGTTGTCATGATAGCAATGTCAATAGCTCTATCTGCAGGATATATGTTTTCTATACTCCGAAAAATATAACACTTTTCAACGACGGAAAACAATAGGAAGAATATAGTGTACCGGAACTGCTTGATTTGCTACTTTTCCGGCAATCCATCGAGGCATACTGCTAATTAGTCGCACTGCCTCTCTATTTAGACTTGGCTCAACCCCTCTAATCACAGAGATGTGAGATAACGAGCCATCGGCATTAACAACAAAACTGCACAACACTCGCCCTTGAATATTTTGATAATAAGCTTCAGCCGGATAGCGTCGCATTGAATTGATGTATTTTATCATTTCAACCTCTCCTCCGGGAAATTGAGGCTGTTCATCAACGTAATCACACTCATATACCTCCATGTATCGAGGTGTACTATGAGACGTGCTCTGACACGCAACAATGCGTTTCATTTGCGCCCCGGCATTCATCGCCACAATTGCACAACACATCAATAATACTATTCTACACCAACGAGTCATCATGAGATATTGATTTACAGCAACAAAAGTAAAATCTAATATTCACATAGCAAAATTGTCCCATCGATTTTGAGAATGATTATTATTGTTTTATCTTTGTTTACAGTTTTAGGAGCAAACGTAAAAATCTATCAAAAGATATAATACAACGCTCCATTAATACGTTATATTTATTATTAATAACGTCAATGCATTAGACCACTAAAATGACTTCACATAAGATATATCTGACTATACTAATCGCTCTGATAGTCTCTGTAACGGCTATGTCGCAAGACGGCTCAGTGTCTTATAATTTCTTAAACATTCCCACATCAACTCATATATATGGACTTGGGGGTGTTAACATCTCTACAATAGAAGATGACATTAACATTACAGACCAAAACCCGGCTTTGCTTGGTGCCGAAATGGATAAACAAATAGGACTAAGCTATATGCACTACTTGGGTGAATCTAATTTTGCCGGAGTGAAGTTTGGAGCAAAAGCTCATGAACGAGGAGCATGGGCCATTGGAATAAGATATTTTGGATATGGAGAAATGCAAAGTGCTGATGCTGATGGAACAATAACCGGTACCTTTACAGCACAAGACATGGCACTTAATCTCACTTACTCTCATGATATCACTGAGAGACTGCGAGGTGGTATCAGCGTAAAATATATTTATAGCGGTTACGAAGATTATACAGCAATGGCTCTTGCCACCGACTTAGGCATCAACTATTACAACCCTGAAAAAGACCAATCATTTTCAGTTGTAATTGCTAATCTTGGCGGTCAAATCAAGCGCTTTGATGAATCTTATGACCGCCTACCCATAGATGTGCGTCTTGGGTGGACTCAATCATTTAACTCTCTACCATTCCGTTTTTCTGTTACTGCATGGAACTTAACTAAATGGGAACTCCCCTATTATGAAACCGGAGACGGAACAATCAATGCCAAACCTGAATTGAAAAGTTCATTCAGTTCCAACCTTTTCCGCCACTTGGTTTTTGCAGCTGACTACGTTCCTTCTGAACGGCTACACATAGGCATTGGTTACAACTATAAAACTCGCACCGACATGAGTACCTATTCACGCAATTTCTTGTCAGGGTTCTCATTAGCAGCAGGTTTAAACGTAAAACAATTTCGCATAGGCGTTGCTCTTGCTCAACCTCACACTGGTGCAACTACATTCATGTTCAACCTTGCCACAAGTATCAACGACTTTTTATAATTAACGACATGACAAATAATCCCTCTATAATAATTGCCATTGATGGATATTCATCATCAGGCAAAAGCAGTATGGCAAAAGCTCTTGCACGCACTATCGGCTACCGATATATCGACTCCGGAGCCATGTATCGTGCAGTTGCTCTATACGCAATGCGCAACGGAATGATTTCTCCCGACGGCATTGTTGATGAAGAAAAACTAACAGCCTCATTACCTGACATCGAAATCAACTTTAACGTTGATAGTGATAAACAATACACCATGCTCAATGGGGAAGATGTTGAGAATGAGATACGACAATTAGCAGTTTCAAACAATGTTTCTCAAGTAGCCACAATACCGGCTGTGCGTCATGCGCTTGTTAACATGCAACAAAAATTTGGCAACGAAAAAGGGATTGTTATGGATGGCCGCGACATTGGGACAACGGTATTCCCTACTGCTGAAATGAAAGTATTTGTCAACGCATCAGCCGAAACGAGAGCGCAACGTCGCTATAAGGAGCTGACAGAAAAAGGCATTGAAACATCTTACAATGAAGTTCTTGCCAATGTTAAACATCGCGACTACCTCGATGAAACTCGCGCCGAAAGTCCACTACGACGCGCCGATGATGCCATTGACCTTGACAACTCAACAATGACTATCGAGGAACAAAATCAATGGTTGCTTAACATCTATAATTCAACAATAGAAAATTTAAAATCTTAATGGCTAATATTTCCATAGAGATTGACAACGATTCAGGTTTCTGCTTTGGAGTAGTTACAGCTATACGCAAAGCTGAGGAAGAACTCGAAAAGTCGGGTAAGCTATATTGTCTTGGCGATATCGTGCATAATAGTGATGAAGTAGAACGATTACGCAGCAAAGGATTGATTACCATAACTCACGAAGAGATGAGCCTGCTACATGATGTAAAAGTGCTGTTACGCGCCCATGGTGAGCCACCATCGACCTATGAGCTTGCTCGTAAAAACAACATAGAAATCATCGATGCAACATGTCCTGTAGTGTTGCAATTGCAACGTCGCATCAAAAAAACCTACGATACGGAAAACCCTCGTCCTCAGATTGTGATATACGGCAAAACAGGACATGCCGAAGTTAATGGCCTTGTGGGACAAACATCAGGCGAAGCTATTGTTGTTGAAGACACCACCGGGCTTTCTCGCATAGATTCTGATAAAGACATTGCTCTTTATTCTCAAACCACAAAATCGCCCGATGGACTTGCACAAATAATTGAGGCGATTAAGCAACGTAAATCCTCTGACACTACATTTAATTATTATGACACCATCTGCCGACAAGTTTCAAATCGCGTTGGTCGTCTGCGCGATTTTGCGGCATCCCACCAATTAATTTTATTTGTCAGCGGGAAAAAGAGTAGCAACGGTAAAATCCTATATGGCAAATGCCTTGAAGTCAACCCCAACACTCACCTCATTTCCAACGAAAATGAGATTGAAACGACTTGGCTAAATGGGGTGGAGAGCATTGGTATATGCGGTGCGACATCCACTCCACGCTGGCTCATGGAGCGTGTTAAGGAGCGTGTGCAATCAATAATCGAGACTCAAAATGGATAATTTCGTTGCTATTGATGTCGAAACGGCCAATTATCAGCCCACAAGCATTTGTGCCATAGGAGCAGTTAAGGTTATTAATGGTTGTATCTCAGATAGTTTCTATCAATTAATAAAACCTGAGCCAAACTGGTATGTGCGACACTTTACCGAAAACATTCATGGCATAGGGCGAGGCGATACCGATGATAAACCTTGTTTTTGTGATATTTGGGATGAATTAGAACAATTTATCGGCGATTTGCCGTTAGTAGCTCACAATAAGGCTTTTGATGAACGTTGTATCCGCGCAACATTTAAGGCCTATGGCATGGATTATCCTGAATACCCATTCTTCTGCACTCTTGCAAAAGCTCGTACATCAATTCCTCGATCATTAGTAAGCTCCTATTCTCTACCTTATCTGTGTGAATTTATGGGCATACCTTTTAACAATCACCACAATGCGCTTGCCGATGCTGAAGCATGCGCCAAAATTGCAATAACAATCCTATGAAACATCTATTATATCTATCATTTATAACGTTTGCCCTACTGACCTCATGTTTCTCAAAAGAGAGCGAATATAATGAGGCGGCATGCAAGCTTGGAGAAAAGCATGCTCAAGAAATTATTGAACAAGAGCTTTCTGACAAAGAATTAATGATTAAGATTTTTGATGTTAAAGCGCGGGCAACTGAAATCAGCCAAAAAGTGAGTCACCAAGCAGCTCATCACTACACCACATCATTTGAGTCCTATATTCGCCAACACAACGATTCCCTCGCCCAAATCATATTCACCCCAACAATTGAAGAATAAACAATTTAAAATAAAATAGAAATGAGTAACAATGTTACTCATTTCTATTTATTCAAACAATTAGTTGCTTGATATTATTTTTCGGCTTCAGGAGCAATGAGTTTGTAACCTTTACCGTGGATGTTGATGATTTCAATTTGTGGGTCTTCTTTGAGGTGTTTACTCAACTTAGTGATATAAACATCCATTGAACGAGCGTTAAAATAGTTATCATCAATCCAAATAGTCTTAAGAGCAAAGTTACGTTCAAGAATTTCATTAACATGAGCGCAAAGGAGACTCAAAAGTTCCGATTCTTTGGTAGTTAACTTAGTAACCTTGTCTTCAATCATAAGAACTTGTTTTTGAGTATCGAAAGTGAATTTACCAATTTTGTACATGGTAATTTCTTTACCTTTCTTACCTTTCACGCGACGCAAGATAGCTTCAATACGGAACACAAGCTCTTCCATTGAGAAAGGCTTAGTAATGTAATCATCAGCTCCAATTTTGAATCCTTCAAGGATATCCTCTTTAAGAGATTTAGCCGTAAGGAAAATTACAGGTACTTCACTATTTACAGTGCGAATTTCTTGTGCTAATGCAAAACCATCTTTTTTAGGCATCATCACGTCAAGCACGCAAAGGTCATATTTACCTTTCAAAAATGCCTTGTAGCCACTTTCTCCGTCAGCGAACAAATCAGCGTTAAAGCCTTTTGCCTGAAGATATTCTCTCAACAACATGCCAAGATTCTCATCATCTTCGCATAATAGAATACGCAAACGATCTTCCATAATAGTTTAATTTTTAGTTAGTGGTAATATAATTATAAATTTAGTTCCTACATTCACTTCGCTCTCAACACGTATCTCGCCACCAAGCTCACGCACCATTTTCTGCACATAAGCAAGTCCAAGACCGAAACCTTTCACGTCATGACGATTACCAGTTGATACACGATAGAATTTATCAAAAATCTTTCTTAAATCCTCTTTTTTAATCCCTATACCATTATCACGTATAGTGATTTCAAGTCGGTTGCCCGAAATTTCGTTGGTAGTTGCAATCAATTCCAATGGCACATCTTCACGGCGATATTTCACTGCATTGTCAAGCAAGTTGAATATCACATTTGTGAAATGCATCTCATCAACATGAACTGTTGCCTCCTCTGCATTTAACTCAGCATCAAGATGTCCTCCGTATTTTTCCACCTTAATCTTAAAAGTGTGGATAATATTGGCAATAACAACGTTAGCATCAACATCTTGCAATTTCAATGTCGCTTTTTGTCGGTCAAACATTGACATCTGCAACACTTTTTCCACTTGGAAACGCAATCGTTTTGTTTCATCATTTATCACAGTTGAAATGTGTTGTAACATATTCTGTGATTTACGCACCGAGTCATCGTTCAACATTTGCGCTGCAAGAGAGATTGTTGATATCGGTGTTTTAAATTCATGAGTCATGTTGTTGATAAAATCGTTTTTCATCTCAGTCAATTTCTTTTGGCGGAAAGCCGTAACAATCGTATACAAGAATATTACTAGTAGAATAAACGTGAACACAAATGTTGGAATCATGAATTTAATTGAAGAAAAAACGTAATCTTTCTTCGTTGGAAAATATATTTTTAAGTAGTTTATCTTGTTAGTAGGATCATTAGGAAACAATGTTTGAATAAAAGAACTCCCCGGCACATCGTTAGCAGGGTTATAGCCTGCGGTCTTGTACATCACTGCTCCATTGCGATTTACGACAGCAAACTCAAAGGGCATAGTCAATCCATTGTTTTCTAATTCTGAGCGCAAATAGTTGCTCACTAGAGCCGAATCGGCACGCTCATGAATAGGACGATCACTTGCTTGGCTTATGATTTTCAAAATCACCTCATTTAACAACCCTTTTTGATAGAGATACTGTCCCTTTATAGCCTCTTGCATTGACTTATAGTGGTCGTTGAGATTTCCTCGCTCGTTTTGTAACGATGAGATTTTATCCATATCACCTTTGATGGTCAAGTCAGCTTCAAGTTCACCGGTTGTAATAGAATAAGTTATGCCACCAAGATTAGATGAAGTCCCATCAGTATATTGTTGAAACATGGATGATTCTATTTGAGAAGCATCCTCTTCCAAATAATATTTAGCCTCATCTTGCTCCAACATTGTTGTAACAGCATAGAGACTTCTTTTTACACCCTCTGCAAATTGGTCATCGCGCATGCGTATCATGTTCTTCATGTACATTATTTGCACATTAAGCAACCCAAGAAATGCAAATGCCATTATTATTGTCAAAAACCAAATTGTTGACTTTTTCATAACTTCTTCAGTCATATGTTATTTACTTAGATCTCTAAGTCTCATTATCTTAACAACTAATTAGGTTAATTGTTTGGGAAATTTGATTAATATTTACCCTTCAAAATTAACACTATGCGTCAAAATTAACAATTAAATGTGAAATTGCAAAATATCAAGCAAAAAAAATTACTGCCCAGATGTTTTGGACAGTAATTTGGTATTTTGGATTAATCTAATTTCAAAACTGCAAGGAACGCTTTTTGTGGTACTTCTACCGAACCGATTTGTTTCATGCGTTTCTTTCCTTTCTTTTGTTTTTCAAGCAATTTGCGTTTACGAGAGATGTCGCCTCCATAACATTTTGCCGTTACATCTTTACGCACCGCCTTGATTGTTTCACGAGCAATAATCTTTGCTCCGATTGCAGCTTGAATAGCAATGTCAAATTGTTGACGAGGAATGAGCTCTTTTAGTTTTTCACACATTCTACGACCAAACGACACTGAATTATCAACATGTGTGAGTGTACTCAACGCATCGACACTTTCACCATTAAGAAGTATATCGAGTTTAACAAGTTTTGATTCTCTAAAATCATGCAAATGATAGTCAAACGAAGCATATCCTTTTGAGATACTCTTCAATTTATCATAGAAATCTATCACTATTTCGCCAAGAGGCATATCAAATATTATCTCCATGCGATTTCCGGAGATATATTCTTGTTTTACAAGTTCTCCCCGTTTTCCTAGACACAATGTCATGATTGGACCTATATAATCAGCAGCTGTGATTACCGATGCTCTGATATATGGCTCTTCAATGTGGTCAATAAGTGTAGGTTCAGGTAATCCTGATGGGTTATGCACCTCAGCCATCTCACCTTTCTTGTCATACACTCTATAAGAAACGTTAGGTACTGTTGTGATGACATCCATATCAAACTCACGACCTAAACGCTCTTGAACAATCTCCATGTGGAGAAGGCCTAAGAAACCGCAACGGAAGCCAAAACCGAGAGCAGCTGAAGATTCTGGCTGGAATGTCAACGAAGCATCATTCAACTGCAATTTTTCAATTGATGCACGCAAGTTTTCATAATCTTCAGTCTCAATGGGATAAACACCGGCAAACACCATTGGTTTAACCTCTTCAAACCCGTCAATTGCATTATCACATTGACGAGAAACATGGGTAATGGTGTCTCCCACCTTTACCTCTTTTGACGTCTTTATACCTGATATAATGTATCCTACATTACCTGCCGACAATTCATTGCGAGGCGACATGTCAAGTTTCAAAACTCCCACTTCATCGGCATGATATTCCTTTCCTGTAGCAACAAATTTAACAAAATCATTTTTCTTGATTGTTCCGTTTACAATTTTGAAATAAGCGATAATTCCGCGGAATGGATTAAATACCGAGTCAAAAATCAATGCTTGCAATGGAGCGTCGGGATCACCTTCAGGCGCAGGCACTCGTTCGATAATTGCTTCCAAGATTTCAGGAATACCGATACCAGTCTTTCCACTGGCACGAATAATCTCTTCACGTTTACAACCAAGTAAATCTATTATTTGATCCTCAACCTCTTCAGGCTTCGCGCTATCAAGGTCAACTTTATTAACAATAGGAATAATTTCAAGGTCATTATCTATTGCCATGTAAAGGTTAGAGATTGTCTGTGCTTGAATACCTTGTGAGCCATCGACAATGAGTAATGCCCCTTCACAAGCAGCAATTGAGCGTGATACTTCATAAGAGAAATCGACGTGCCCTGGAGTGTCAATGAGGTTTAGTATATATTTCTCTCCATTTAGAACGTATTCCATCTGTATGGCATG
>JAFXGB010000155.1 GCA_017520235.1 Muribaculaceae bacterium
AGGCATGAGGAGAGTGCGCCCACCACTGGGATTAGCGAGTTGAATATCGCCACTTTGCCCACAGGGTTGCAACTCAATAGTTTGTTGTATAGTGCAAATCCTATAGTGGATATCGCGATGAGCAGCCCCAAGATTATCAGCCCTTGAGTGGTGATGAGGGGTAGGGTGCCTCCAAATGCGAGTCCGGGAATGATGAGCAATAATCCACCTATGGCAAGGCTATAGCCGGTGCCTACAAATATAACCACCCGTCGGCCTAATCCACGAGTCATCAATCCGGCAAGAGCCGAACAGAGTGCGTTGAGAATAATCATGCCGTCGCCCATAAGGGTGAATTGTCCGCTTTCGCCACCACCTATATTCAGCGCAAGAATGCCGGCAAAACCTATCGCACAACCTAATATCTTGCGTGAGGTGAGTCGGTCGCTCTTGAAAAACATACATGCAAATAACACGAGCATAAATGTGCCAAGCGAGTTGAAAATAGCCGCTCTTGCCCCTTCGCTATGCGACAATCCTATGTAGAAAAACGTGTAGTGTAGAGTGGTGTTGAGCAATGCGAATAATATCACATACACCCACCCCCAACGGTTTTTTACTTTGAATTTCTTGCCTGTAGTGCCGGCAATGGCAAGGATTATAAGCCCTGAAATGGCAAAGCGAACACCGGCAAACAGCATTTTGCCACCGGTCATATCTTGATCGATGCCCCAATGTTGAAACCCTAACTTGATGAGTGGATAAGCCCACCCCCAAGCTATAGCTGCAGTGAGAGCAAACACCACAACCCACACCGGCCGCTGAAAAATACTCGTTTTTTGTTTCTTTGCCATAATCAAGTGCAAAGTTACATAAGATTCTTGAATAAAGAGGCGCATATTGTGAAATCGTGTAAAAAGTGCTAATTTTGCACTATGGAATCAATTATGCAATTATTACAAGAATATCATTTGCTCGGCTTGGTTATAGGGGTGAGCACTTTCCTTATCATAGGGTTGTTTCACCCGGTGGTTATCAAGTGTGAGTATTATTTCGGCACTCGATGCTGGTGGTGGTTTTTAGTGCTCGGATTGGTGGGCGTGGGCTTGTCGATTTGGGTAGAGAATGTGTTGTGGTCCACATTGCTTGGGGTGTTTTCATTCTCCTCGTTTTGGACCATCAAAGAGATATTCGACCAAAAGAAACGAGTGATAAAAGGTTGGTTCCCACGTAATCCCAAACGCAAATACGACTATTAATTATGATAACAGTTGAAGGGTTGACCGTAGAATTTGGCGGCACAACATTATTTAAAGATATCGCATTTCAAATCAACGAAGGCGACCGCATAGCACTTATGGGTAAGAACGGAGCGGGTAAAAGCACGTTGTTGAAAATCCTTGCCGGAGAGCGTAACGCTACTCGAGGCTCGGTGTCGGGGCCTAAAGAGTGTGTGGTGGCATATCTTCCACAACATTTGATGACCGAAGATGGTCGCACCGTGCGCGAAGAGGCTTCGCAAGCATTTGCTCACTTGATGGAAACCGAGGCCGAGATAAATAGCATCAACGACCAATTAGCCACTCGCACCGACTATGAGAGCGACGAATATATGGCACTCATTGAGCGAGTGAGCGAGTTGAGCGAGAAATTCTATGCCATCGACATGACTCACTTCGATGAAGATGTGGAGAAAACATTGCTCGGCTTGGGATTTAAACGCACAGAGCTCGATAGTCCCACCTCGGAATTTAGCGGAGGTTGGCGCATGCGCATCGAGTTGGCAAAATTGCTGTTGAAAAATCCCGATGTGTTGTTACTCGACGAGCCTACCAACCACCTCGACATCGAAAGTATCCTTTGGCTCGAAGATTTCATAAAAACATCATCAAAGGCAGTGGTAGTGATAAGTCAC
>JAFXGB010000156.1 GCA_017520235.1 Muribaculaceae bacterium
CCTACAAAGTTGTGCCTTTGTTTGATGGGCTCAATGAAGACGCTTCATTTGGCATGGAAGTCACTACTACCGAAGTGACCACTATGCTTATTGCACCAATTATCACCGAAATCCGCAACTACACCGGATATTCGTTGACCCAGTTATTCTTCTCGATGCCAAACTATTCGCAAACAACGCCCACCTCATTCAACATCTATCGCGATGGCATATTGATGCAAGAAAGTGTCACTCAATATAATTTTATTGACAATGAGATTAATCCCGAAGAAGCTAAAACATACACTTATTCCGTTGAAGCCGTTTATTCCAAAAACGATAATGACACTCGTTTAAGCGCGCCAAAATCGGTTGATGTAGAGGCTCGCGATTGGTCTCTGACCGGATATTCTCTAAATGAAATCTACAATGTTCCTATCACGTCTATTACAGGTAATACCCCCAACCTTTTCACAAACTATGAATATTATCGTCAGGGTCATTTCTACAACGGCAAATGGTATATCGCTCAACGCGCCGATAACCTTGCAAAAAACGACGATCCATCATATACTGATGTCGACAAAGCTACCGACATTGAGTCGGGAGTAGAAGGCACTACCGGTGGGGTTGTTTCTATTGCGGCAACATCTGAGAATGACATAAAAAATGGGGTCTCTGCAACCAAGGATATTACCACTACTCCATTTGCCTCAGTTGGGCTTGCCATTGATGATAAAGGGAATATCTTTGTACGCCACAACAATGAGAGCAACTCCGATATGTCGACAACAGCTCCCACTGTTGATGCTATAACAGGACTCCCTATTGCTTGGCCTACATACATTAAAGACGGATATACTCGACGCATCACAAAAGGTGCGATTTACCAAAGAGATGCCGATAACGGCTCATATTCATCAACTCCATTAATCATCGACCTCAACCCACTATGGAATGATAATGATTGGATCAACAAAATGGTGTGCTCTTACTCGGCCAAAGATAAAAACGGTAATATACTCGGAGATGATAAAGGCATAGTAACCGGTCGAAGTGACTATTATCATATGTATGGTGATGTGTATAGCGAAGCCGGAGCCTATTTATTAATCTCTCCCTCTTGGACTCGCACCATTTTCAAGGTTCACATTGACAAAAATGGATATAAAAGTCATGAAGTGCTCGAATTTAGCGATTACTCCGACGAAAACCCCACCACCGGCAAAACAGAAACGCACAAAGTATCGACCGGAACAGAGAATTACGGTTTCAAGATAGCCGGACGCGACACATGGATGGCTCAAATTCGCTCAAACGGATATTTTGGAGTACATGACAATGAAAAAAATGCCGATGGCGAAAAACTTTGGCATGCGATTTACGATGTGGCAAGTCGCATCAACAATGCCGGTGGCACATCAATCGTGGCATTTAATTCGGCTCAAGACAAAACTGATGGCGAAACTTTCTTAATTACGCCCGCATGTATGTACTCTCGAAATCAAGGAGATTTTGTGGTTACTCGAGGCATCAAGAATAGTACTGATGAAGATGCATCTCTATCATTTCTCTCTCCTCCTATGCCGGTAGCGCAATGGAGCCAAACAGATATCAACACAAACATCGCAACAAATGCCAATGGCAACTGGTTTCATGCCCAAAAAGGGAATTATATCAATGCTTCAGGCAAGGACGCTGAATGTGTCGACATATATCAATATGTACCTGGAGTTAGGTTTGCGAAATATCGTCTTATTCCCGAAAATGATTACCCTTCAACAACACCCACGTTAGAC
>JAFXGB010000157.1 GCA_017520235.1 Muribaculaceae bacterium
ATAGTCGAGCAAACCTCCGGGAGCAACAATATCGACCCATGAGCCATAATTTGAATATGTTGCTACAGTATAATCATTTGTCATAGAGCCTACTGCAACAACCGGTTCATAACATGCAGGATAGAATTTACCGGTTGCTCCATCATTACCGGTTGCAAAGAACATTACACCACCAGTGAGATTACGTTGTGCTTTAACACTTGCTATATCATTTTCATTTATTGTTTTTGTGCCGATAAAGTAATCGATTGCGTCAAGCACATCTTGTTCATAGTAGCCATCTGTCGCCCAACCCCATGAACAATTGGCAATTGAGGCTCCACGATTGGCGGCATAAACGATAGCAGCAGCAAAGTCACCTTCGCCTGAACCTGAACGAGAGTCAAATACTTGAACAGAAAGCAAGCTTACTCCTGATCCTGATGTGCCATCACCACCGGCAACACCACACACACCTATTCCGTTGTTATTAACAGCGGCTACAGTTCCTGCAACGTGTGTACCATGAGCGTGAGGATAAACATCTTTATTGTTTGTACAGAAGTTCCACCCATAGATGTCATCAACATATCCGTTTTGGTCATCATCAACACCCGACTCGCCATTTTGTTCTGCCTCATTATAAAAGAAGTTTCCAGCGAGGTCTTCGTGAGTATAATCGATACCACCATCGATGATAGCAACAATGATATCTTTTTTACCTGTTATAGATTTCCATGCTTCAAACAAGTTTATATCGGCTCCTGCCTTGCTTCCGCTCAATGCTCCCGTATTGTTATAATGCCATTGGTTTGGCAATCGTGGGTCATTGAAAGGCATTGTACTTGGGCGTTCTACTACCGAAAGAGGTTTTGCAATAGTGAATTCTCCTTTACCTTCTTTCAATTGCATTGGAACTTTACATGTAGCAACTTGAACTCCGGCTGTTCGACCGAAGAGTGCTTTGGCTTCCATTGGATTAACACTTTCATCAAATGTTACTTCATACCAACGGTCAAGTCCATAAAGTGCCATCTGCGCTTCATATTTGGGTGAATAAGGGAACACCCTGCGAATACTGGTCGCTTTGACTTTTTGTGCCGCAACATCAAGAGTGTGAACACCTGTAGTGAATACTCCTTTTGCAGCCACACGAGTAGTGTTTCCCACCTTTGTTGCTACTTGATCTTGCAACTTCACGCGAATAACACCCTTCTGTGGAGTCAAAGTCTCAGCTTGCGCAAAAATACCGCATGTCAAAACAACGACAAGTAGCATCAAAAATCTTGTAATTTTTTGCATAAGTTGATAATTTGTTGTTAATAATATATTGGATGAATATTCAAGTATGCAAAGATACTGAAAATAACTATAAAAAGCACCCATGCTCATTGGAACATGGGTGCTTATATTTCAAATTAAATAGCTAATTACTTAACATATTTAATTGATTTGATTTCTATGCCATCGCTAACAACGATAATATATGCACCATTAGCAAGAGCTGATAAATCATACGTTGACTCTGTAACAGTTTCTGAAACGATCAACTGACCTGAGATTGAATATATACCCACTTGTGATGTGTTTCCTGAAAGGGAAAGAACACCTTCACGTGTTATAAATACCTCTGCCTTATCAGTTGTTACATCATCAATACCGGCTTCAGAGCTATAAACAAAGTCCATGACTGTAGACCAGTCAGTATATTTTGTTCCAGAACTTGTGATATATTCACCTCGTGCACGAACATAATATTTTGTACCATTAGACAATGATTTACTCCATCCGCCTGTTGTTCCACTACCCAACTCTGATGTTTCTGTTGCATAGCCTGTCAAACTATTTGTTATCTTGCTACGAGCAGGGAAACTTGAACTTGTTGCAACCTCAATATTAACCTTAGAAAGTCCTGTGCTCCAAGGTTTAAATACCAATGTTTGGTTAGAGTAGAGTGTTACACCATTTGCATTAGGGCGAACAAATACCGGTGCCGAAACATTTGAAGGCTCAGCTGTGCGGAATTGGCACACCTCACCTACAGCTGTTGCATCCCCTGCAGTTGCTGTTACGCGTGCATAATATACAGTATATCCCGACAATGTAGCAGCCGGAACTTGATGAGAAAGCGAAGATGTTGCTGTTTTATATACTATGCTTAATGGAGTAAATTCCTTATTTGTTGCAATTTCCAACAAATAATTAACATCAGCTTCTGCTCCTTCCCAAACAATATTTGGAGTGAGAGATACATCTACTGCACCATTTACAGGTGAACTAATTTTCAAATTAGCTCCGGCAATAAAAGATGTAGATGCCGATGTTGTTTCCAATGCATTAGGAGCAATCGAAACAACTCGCCAATAATATGTATCACCTGTTGTCAATTCAGGTAACACTGTTGATGATAAGCTATTTGTTGTTGATTCAAATACTCCCACCATATTTGAAAAAGCGGCATCTTTAGCTACTTCAACCAAATATTTTGTTCCTTGACCATTCCATTTGAAGTTAAACATCGCTGTTGTTTTTGCACCATTAATAGGAGCGGTCAATGTTGCAGCTGAAATAGTTTTTTGAGTCGCTCCCATAAATAATGGTGAGTACTCATTACCATAACGGTCATATACTGCTACAGCATAACGATATCCCGATGTTTTATCACTTGGGATGTTACAACTATTAGTATATTTAACTCCCACTAAATACTCACGTTGGCATGAAAATTCCGCATCAGTAATATTTTCCGGTACTGCATATATCGTATATCTCATTCCTGAAATTGCGTCCCAAGAAAGAACATTGTCTGTACGTTTAATATTTGCCACCATTACGGGATTTTTCTTATTGTTCCATGAACGAATAGGTGTCAACGCCTTTGTTTGGAATACAGCACTCTTTAGAATCGCGCCATAGGTCTGATTTGTTGAGTTATAATAACTTGTACTATTTACAAATTGGTTATATTCAAAGAATGCTATACCAGCAATATCTTGTTGACAATACTCACGATTAGTCAATACCTGTTGTATCAATGTTTCTGCCTCTGTGATATTTTGGAATGATGTACTGAAATAAATGTGACGATCAAATCTATATGCAGCAGTTTTCCACCAGTCCAAAAGAGAAGTGAACATACTTGGCCAATAAATTTGTGGAGAAATAAAATCCACAGTACCTTGATCCATCCATGCCAATGGGTCACAATACAAAGCGGCATAGTTCATATCTCCTTGTGGCGCTGCAGGAAGGCCATATGAAGACACTGTTGGCGAATCATAACGCCCAGCAGGAGAGATACCGAAACATACATATGGTTTCGTTTCCTTTACCATTTTATGCACACGGCTCACCATTTCATTAACATTAGCACGACGCCAGTCTGCAATAGACATTGATGTACCACTTGCCAAATAGTGAGAATAGTCAGGAGCACTTGAGTTTTCATACATACCTCCTTGTGGATAGAAATAGTCATCAAAGATGAGTCCATCGACATCATATTTTGTGATGATTTCTTTACATACATCCACAACGCGTTGCTTAACCGCCTCAATTGCAGGGTTTAATACTCGGTTTGATGATTTACCATTAATCAGCCATTCAGGATGAGAAGTCTCGTAGTTTAACTCATGTGTTCCATAAGAACCATCAACATTAGCATGATAACGATAAGGGTTTACCCATGCATATACCTCGATACCATAAACGTGTGCTTGCTCAACAAGATATGCAAATGGGTCAAAAACAGGTGCTTTACCTCGTGTTCCTGACACATTCTTTGACCAAGGCTCATAAGATGATTCATACATCGCATCACAATTAGCTCTCACATGATAGTAGAGGACATTGACTCCTTGCGACTTGAAATTATTCAAGCTTGTTCTAAGCACTCTCTTTTGAGTCTCGGCATTGCTTGTTGTCAATGCTGCTGTAGGCCAGTTATTACTCAAAAACGGAGACACCCAAATAGCACGATGCTCACGTGATACTTCAGCTTTTAAAGCTACTGAAGCACACATCAACATAGCGAACAACGACAATGCAATTTTGTTAATTCTTATTTTCATAAATTATATTGTTGTTTATTTGTGAAAATCAAAGGTAACCGCCTCGATAGCGGCAGTTACCTTTGATTTTAAATATATTCAAACTTTTCTAACTGATTAGAATAGTTTTGAAAGCGTAGGATTGATTGTAATACCAAGACCTGCATCGTCAGTCACACCATAGCGTTGACATTTTTTAGTTTCTGGGTCATAGTAAACAATACCTGTACCAATACCTGAGTCATCACCACTATCAGCACGGAAGCAGAAATAAACGCGACCTGAAGTTTCGTCCAACGCAAATTGTGTTGTGTGAACTTGCTCATCAGCTGTTGTGTTGATAGGATCAGCTGCCATTTTCACAAAGTTAGTAAACTTAGTTGCAGCAAGAGCATCTTGATCTCCAGGTAGGTCATAACGATAGAAACCTGATGAGGTTGGTTCTATACGCCATACATACAATGCATTACGTTTTTCGTCGATAGTGAATGTACGCAACTTAATACCTGAAAGAAGAACTGGATGAGGAAGTTTATTACCATTAGCTTTAAACGCTGTTTCAGCTTCAGCATTTGATGCATAGATTTCACTATCGCTGAAACGGTAGATACCATTACCAGAATAGTTTTTACCCCACCACCATACACCTTTTGAATCTTTCAAAAGACCGATTGTAATAGCACCATAACCGATACCACGATTGTAATAAGAAATCCAGTCGTTTTTAACTACATATGATGCACGGAATGCGATATCACTACCTTGTGTTTCCTTTTGACCACGTACATTCAAAGCAATTTTACTTACACCTGTACCACGGTCAGAGTAGTAAAGTTCTCCATTATGAACATAACCATTAAATGGGTCCATAAATGCAGCTTGTCCTTCATTTGAAACAACTGTATTTACGTTAGATCCATCAACACCCATAGCAGTGATTTTACCATCACCCAACACTGAGTTAGCATCGTTTACGTAGTAATATTGTTTACCAGCATCAAGGATGTAAATGTATTGTTGATCTTCATATGCACCATAACAGATGTTCATTGGCATTGAACCAGCACTCACACCCATATCATAAGGAAGAATTTTTGTTCCTTCAGGAACTTTAGTTTCATCGACAATCTTAAGTGCTTTGATGTTACCATCTTTTACTGCATAATACAATGTAGGAGCTTCATAGCTACATCCCACTTGCACATTAAGATATGCATCTTCCAATTGACGATTTTCACCATCAGTATC
>JAFXGB010000158.1 GCA_017520235.1 Muribaculaceae bacterium
AAGAATTGAATATCCCCATTGTTGCCTTGTCGCAGTTGAATCGTAGTGTTGAATCGCGTACTGATGGTAAACGACCTCAATTATCAGACTTGCGTGAATCGGGTGCTATTGAGCAAGATGCTGATATCGTGTGTTTTATACATCGTCCGGAGTATTATTTGCGCTCTGATACTGATGCTAATGGAAACGACATTCGCGGACTTGCAGAGTTTATCGTGGCAAAGCATCGTAGTGGTTCGGTTGATGATATCAAATTGCGATTTAAAGCCAAATATGCTCGATTTGAAAATTGGGGCGAGGATGCGATGATGACACAGCAGGCAACGGTGGGCTCCAAACTAAACGATCTTGAAGGTGAGATTGGTTCTGTTTCATTGTCGGGTGGCAATGCTGATTTCTTGACATCGTCAGATGATTCCCCAACCCCATTTTAACGAAAAGTAAAAACATCAGGCAAATTTGTCTTAATTTATAAAACTTTTATTTGGTTATGTTGTTTTTTTAGTAAACGCATAACCAAATATTATTTATATGAAAAAGACACTAATTATGATTCTTGTCATGCTGGGATGTATGACAGCATCAGCACAAAAGATTGACAAAAACGAGTCAAAACAAATTCAAGTATTCTTATCTGAAATTTCTGAGACAGGAATTTCTAATGCAGCAGCATTGGAAATATCAAATGTGGCTGATCCTGCAACATGGAAAGGGGTGATGATTGAAAACGGACATGTCACATCTATTGATTGGAAACGCAAGAAACTTGCCGGTACTCTTGATTTATCTAACTTTTCGGCATTGACTAAAGTAGATATTTCGCATAACATGATTGTATCTTTGTCAGTGGCTAATTGTAAATCACTTGTGGAACTTAATGCGTCTCGAAATGCCTTAAAAACAATAGATTTTTCGATGACAGGTGCTCTTGAAAAAATCAATATTTCAGGAAATCGTTTGACAGAATTGGAATTGTCCGATATGCCTAATATCAAAACTTTGAATTGTTCTAATAACTTGTTTGTTAATTTGAATGTATCAGGAGCCTTGAAGCTTGTAACATTGAATTGCCAAGATTGTCATCTCACTAATTTGTTGGTAGATGGATGTACCTCTTTGAAGAACTTGTATTGTGGTTACAATAAGTTGACATCGCTAAATCTTTTTGGCGTAGAGAATTTGTCGGTTCTAAATGTTGATGATAATCAGATTGCAACAATGATACTATCGGGCTTGCCGTCATTAAATACCTTGATGTGTAGCGACAACCACATGCAAACACTTGTGTTGCGCGATTGCAATGCGTTGATTGACTTGATTTGCTCTTATAATGATTTGACTGATTTGAGCGTTGAGCGTTGCCCTAATCTGCAATTTGTTGATTGCTCTTATAATGACTTGACCGATTTAAATCTATCTAATCAAGCATTGTTGCAACGATTGTTATGTAACAACAACCAATTGACTACGTTAGATGTGTCATTTGACCAAGCTCTCACATTTGTCAATTGCCGTTTCAACTTTATTACTGACTTCAGAGCATTGGCAACTCCTAATTTGAGCATGATTGCATATCAATGGAACTATTAAAGATATCAGCTATATCTTAATTTAATACACGCACACTTTTAAATAAATGGGACGTAACAGTACGTCCCATTTATTTAAAACCCGAAACAGCAACTGATGTAGCCGGAGTATTTGTTGTCGGCTTCTTCAATCGAGGGGATGATCATGCGGAAATTTGGAGCGATTTTTATGTATTTACCAGCTTTGAATTGGGCCCCGATTATTGTAGCCGATTCATCTTTTAAAAGATTCCAATCTCCTTTTGATGATAGATTGTCATAGCGCACAAATAAATTAACGATGTTACTAAATTTAGCTGTTGTGTAAATTGAA
>JAFXGB010000159.1 GCA_017520235.1 Muribaculaceae bacterium
TCTGCTACAACATTCTGTGAGGGCAGATACATCGATTGCGTAACTGAGATATCGGCAATGCAATTTAGCATTGCATAAAACATCATTATTACAATTATCGTGCGTCTCATGGATAATCCTTTTCCACAAATATAGCGATTACAGTAGAAGGTATGAATGTTTTAATGGAATTTAACGAATCATTGGTTGATGTTGCGGGGGTGGTGGAGGAGGATTTCTTCGCGTAGGCGAGTGCGGTCAATGTGGATGTAGATTTCGGTGGTGGCAATGCTTTCGTGTCCGAGCATTTGCTGTATGGCACGAAGGTTGGCTCCGCCTTCAAGCAGGTGTGTCGCAAAGGAGTGTCGCAATGTATGTGGGCTGATTTCGCGTTTGATACCGGCGAGGTCGGCAAGCTGTTTTACGATTTTGAAAATTGTAATGCGACTGATGTGTGTTCCTTTGTAGTTTAGGAATAGGAAATTTTCCTCTCCTGGAACGATGTTCATGTGTCGTCGTTGGTCGAAATATGAGTTAATCTCATGTATTGCTACTTCAGAGATGGGCACCATGCGTTCTTTGCTCCCCTTCCCTTTTACAACGATGTACCCCTCGTCTAAAAATAGTTTGTTTATTTCCAGATTGATGAGTTCTGACACACGTAATCCGCAACCATACAGAGTTTCGATGATAGCACGATTGCGTTGACCCTCGGCTTTGTTCATGTCGATGCAGTCAATCATGTTGTCGATTTCCTCTACCGATAGCACTTCCGGCAGATGTCGCCCTATCTGTGGCGCTTCGAGCAAAAGAGAGGGATTTTCGTCGATGTAGTCTTCAAGTTTGAGAAAACGGAAGAATGATTTTATCCCTGAAATGATGCGAGCTTGTGAGCGTGGCGAAATCTCCATGTCATGAAGCACACATATGAAGTTTTGTAATGTGTCGAGAGTGACTTCTTTGATTTTTACTTGTTCATCGGCTAAGTAGCTGATGAGTTTATTGACGTCGTTTTCATATGCGCCAATGGAGTTGTTGCTTAGCCCGCGTTCAAGAATGAGGTGAGCTCTATATTCATTTTTTATTTTATCGAGGTCGGTAATCTCTCTCATCGCCTTAGAACCAAAGGTTGAAATGTTGTTTAGGCAGGTGTTTGTAACCTACGATAATTCCTGTTTGGTAGTTGGTGAAGCTCATGCCCCAAGGTTTCTCAGCGCAACATGTTTTCCACAATTGACGAGCAATGGGAGAGGTGCTAAGGTTACGAATGATAACGAGACCTTCCTCTTGAAGTGCCTGTAATGCCACTTGCAACGTGTCGTTGAGTTCTTTAGGCTCTAAGTGGTTTATGAGGATAAGTCCAAATTTTTTTTGTTCTGACAGGTAACACTTAATGGCTTCCGATAGGGATTGTTTGGGGAGAATGTGATCAGTGTATTGTTGGGTTATTTCGTGGTAAACCACATCTTCATGATTGTTTTCTCCAGGGAATAGGATTATTTTAGCCGAATTAGTTGCTTTCAGAAGGGCCGATGAGGCAACCCCATGAGTAGTACCTATTTGCAATATGAGGTCAGGGCAGAAATGACATGCTATGCGAAATAGCATCTTCGCACTGCTATAAGATATGAGGCGTTGCTGTCCCGATTTTTTTGCCGATAGGACTTTTGCTCGCTTGCGTTGTTCCTTAAGCTCGCTATAGGCATAGTAAGGGTATTTCTCTCGCAATACATTTCTGATGAAATTGTAGGCAAACGGAGAGTGTACACCATAGCCTTTGCTGCGGTTGTAGCGTCGGAATGCAGTGTAATATCTTTTAATACGATTCATCGGTTGCAGTAGTATTCTCTTGCTCGGGTTTGCGTGTGAGAGCCAACACTGCTGCGCCCATCAGAGCAACATAAATGAGAATGATTGCTATGCGAGCAGCATTAACTGTATTGTGGATTGAATCGGGATCAAATTTCATTTCAATGGTGTGGCTTCCGGCAGGGACACGCAATGCACGCAACAAGTAGTTGACGCGACCTATTTCGGCTGGATTGCCATCAATGGAGGCTTTCCACCCCCAAGGGAAATATACTTCAGAGAAAACAGCCAATCCGCCATTTGCGCTATGAGCATGATAGGTCAACTTGTTTGGCGCATAGGTCGTCTCAAAAATAGTGTCTCCAGGTTGTTTTTGTGGGATTTCAGAGCCGAGAATTTCTTTAAACTTGACATCGGCAACTGCTGTGATTGCTGGTTGTATGGTGTCGAGTGCAGCCATTTCAGCGTTGGCATTATCGGCATATTCAATATTTTCCACCCACCAAGCGTTGCCAAGAGCTTCGGGGTTTATGTCAACGGTATTAGCATCAGAGATGATATATTTGGTATTGAGCATGTTCAATATATTGATATCAGACTCGTCGCTCAATCGACCTATGTGTCGGCTTATCATGTCTTGGTAGCGAGTGAGTTTGGCTGCGTGATATCCACCCACCATTTTGTGGTGATAGGATGGTGATGGTGAGCCAAAGTTTTGTAGGTCAAGAACACGATAATTCATTGCTGTATCGGTGAGAATTTTTCTGTCGGCAGGACGCAATGGGAATGGGTCGGCCTTAGTCAGTTCGGGAGTGCAGAAGCTATCGTGGTTGAGATAGCGTTTGTTCACCATGTAAAGGTCGCCAAGTACGAGTGCAAATAGGATTGCAACGGCTCCCCATGTATGAATTTTGCGGCGCATCATCAACAGCAGAACAGCACCTCCGGCTGCAATAAAGAAGAAACTACGCAAGGCATCGCTTCTCACCATAGAGTAACGTAATGCTTCTACGGCAGAGAAAAGTGAAGGATATTGCTTGTCAAGTCCTTCGGCGATATAGCCTTGTTCTCCTTCGCCAAGGTAGGAGCCAAATATGCCTGGCGAAAGAATTCCTAATAGGCAGAAGAATAGTGCGGTGCCAAATGCGGCATAAATGCTCTTGGCATATTTGTTCCAGAATTGAGGTGTGGTAAATAGTTTGTGCAGTGCCAAAATCCCCAACAAAGGCATCGTGAACTCGGCAATGACGAGAACACTCTCAACGGTGCGGAATTTGTTGTACATGGGGATATAATCGATAAACAGCATTGTAAACCATTCTATGTAGCGACCCCACGCAAGGAATATAGAAAGGAGAGTCAAAGCCACAAGAATCCATTTGATGGGACCTCTGACGATAATACATCCAAGAAGGAACAGGGCAAAGATGAGTGCACCCACATATACCGGTCCATTTGTGCCTTCAGGGGCTCCAAAGTATTGTGAGAATGCTTGCAGATTAGCTGCTTCTTGAGCATAAATTTCACCATCGTTAATAAGCTTTTGTGCTTCGGGGAGATCATATAGCGAGAGCGGTTTGTGGCGACCTTGTTCCGGTTTTACTGATGCTCCACCTTTCACATTGGGGATGAGCAGAGTGAAAGTTTCTGATGGAGTGTAGCTATACCCCATTATATAATCTTTGTCAAGTCCTCCTGATTTTTTTTCTCCGGAAGTTTGAGTTGTTACGAGGTCGGTGTGTTTGCCTCGCATCGTCTCTTTAGAGTACTCATAGGTGTTATAAAGGCTTGGCAAATTGGCGGTAACGGCAAGAATAGCAGCAATCATCAATGATCCTGTTGCAATGCTCCATTGTTTTAGTTGTTTTTTGCGCAATGCCAAAATAAAATAGGCAATAACAAGTCCTATTATTACAAAGAGGAAATAATAACTCATTTGCACATGATTGCTTGAAATCTGCATCATGGCAAATAATGCGGCTAAAGCTCCTCCCAAAAGATAACGACCACGATAGCATAGTACAATACCGGCTATTGTGGGCGGAATGTAGGCAAGTGTGATGAATTTCCAGATGTGTCCTGCTCCTATAAGGATAATGAAATAGGATGAAAAGCCATAGGCTATGGCTCCTATGACTGCAAAGTACCATCGCACTTTAAATGCGAGCATTAGGATTAAAAATCCCACCATCATCATGAAAAGCAAGTTAGCTGGAGCTGGCAAGCCAAATCCCATTATGTCGTTAATCCAACTGAAGAGGTCATTTGACTCATAGTAAGGGGAGATTTGGAATGTGGGCATTCCTGAAAATAGAGAGTTTGTCCACAAGGATTTTTCGCCAGTAACCTCAAAATATTCCTTTGCTTCTTGTCCGTTTGCCGCACCTTGTTGCATATCGTATTGGCGCAGTTCGTTTCCTTGTACTACATCGGGGTAGAAATAGAAAAATGATATTGCTACCAATATTGCAATAGATGCAATAAATCCGTAGAATTGTGGATTTTTTATCTTTGAAACGATGCGTTGCATTAAAGTCTCTGTTTGGGCATTTGCTTGTTTTTGTTCCATCGGTTTATCTAATTTGCTGTAAAGCTACAAAATATTATTGAAAACGGGGCTATTATGGCTCATTTATGTCATTGCGCAATTGAGAGATAGCTTTTTCTATATAGGGTGTTGATTTTATCTTTTGTGCTTGTTCAAAGTAGTTTAGGGCAGACTTCCGAGATGTATCGGTTGTTGCTGTCAAATGAAAATAGTTGGCAAGTTGCAACAATGCATTATAGTCATTGGGGTTGATGCTGAGAATTTTTTTATATACCTCAACGGCGTCAGTAGCTTGCTCTTCTTGCATTAATCCATTGGCAAGATAGGTTAGAAATTTAATGTTATCCGATGCTCCGTCAAGCATTGAATTGCTGTATTTGATGATTTGTGGCGCATTGTTGCGAAATACATAGTACTCAAGCAGATAGTTATCTATACCACGAGCCAACCATTGATAATGAGATTTCACTCTTAGTAGAAAATTTTCATATAGAGATGATTGCCCAATTGAAAAACTTACCTTCTTGACCGATTGGAAAAGAGAATCAAAAGGTACATGACCATTCATTGAGCGTTCCATCAACGAGATTTGAGCGAGGGTGTCGTTTCTCATTCCTGCCGATACAATAGCGTAGCCATAGTTTTCACACACTGATGGTTGGCGGTCAATCATCAGGTCATACATTGCCGATGCACTCGCCCACTCTTGTTGATTGAAAAAACGTGAGGCACGACTCTCAATCTTGGAATAGTCAGTAGCATATACAATAGAAGCCGCACACAATAGTACGGCTATTATAAGTTTAACTCTTTTCATTGGTATTATAAATATTTGTCGCCGTAGTCCATCTTAGCATCATTAACCATCTGCTTGATGCGTTGCTCTTCGCTTTTGGGGCATATGAGCAGTACATCTCCGGCATCGGCTATAATATAGTCAGATAATCCTGATACAACAACAAGTTTGTCCCCTTGAACAGCAAATATGTTGCCTGTCGAATTATAAGCGAGTACGCTACAATTTTGCGTTACATTGGCATCTTTATTTTTGGGAGAGTTGTCATATAATGCGCTCCATGTGCCAAGGTCGTTCCAACCAAGATTGACTTTCTCAACATACACATTGGTCGCCTTCTCCATGATGGCAAAGTCGATAGAGATGCTCACACAACCTGGAAATTCGCGTGCAATAAATTCTGTTTCTTTGTTAGTTCCGAAGCACTCTTTCCCTGCGTCAAAAACGTTTGTAATGTCGGGAGCATAGGTGTGTAGCGCATTTATTACGCTTGATGCTTTCCAAAGAAATATACCTGAGTTCCAAAAAAATTCACCACTTGAAAGGAACACTTTTGCAAGTTCGATGTTTGGTTTTTCAGTAAAAGTTTTGACCTTAGAAATATGTTCATCGACAGCATCACCTATTTGGATATATCCATATCCTGTCTCCGGGCGAGTGGGCTCAATGCCAAGTGTGAGCAGCGCCTCGTTTTGCTCAACAAATTCAAATCCTTTGGTAACACAGTCTTCAAAGGCTTGTTGGCGAGTGATGAGGTGGTCGCTCGGTGTTACTATCATGCTTGCTTCAGGGTCGCGAGCAGCAATGTGGTAAGCAGCCCAAGCAATACATGGTGCGGTGTTGCGACGAGCCGGTTCAAGCAAAATTTGGTCGTTTTTCAAGTCGGGAAGCTGTTCTTTCACCAAAGGGGCATATTGTTCATTGGTAACAATGACGATGTTTTCTTTAGGGACAACCGGCAGGATACGGTCGTAGCTCATTTGTAGCAATGAGCGTCCTGTGCCAAAGAAGTCTATAAACTGTTTTGGTCGGTCAGTGCGGCTATAAGGCCAAAAACGGCTACCTATACCGCCACACATGATAACGCAATATCTATGATTTGTTGCCATATATTTTTGTTTTTTATTAGTGGAGCTAAGATAGAAAATATCTTGATAATAACCTATTATTTTAGACAATTCTCACATAAAATTTTACTTTGAGGATTATTTCATTCTTTAAATTTTGGTGTAGTCGTTTAAAGCAGTTATATTTGTCTTTTATAAAAACTTTATTACTCTATGGAAACAAAATATAAACGTGTTTTGCTCAAACTTAGTGGTGAATCTCTAATGGGAGAGCAAGGATATGGAATAGATACTAAACGTCTTGGCGAATATGCTGAGCAGATTAAGGAAATCGCTCAAGCAGGTATTGAGGTAGCTATTGTTATAGGAGGTGGAAATATTTTCCGCGGATTGTCAGGTGCGTCAAAAGGTTTTGACCGCGTAAAAGGCGACCAAATGGGAATGTTGGCAACAGTTATCAACTCACTTGCATTGAGCTCGGCATTAGAAGCTGTAGGTCAGCCTGCAAAGGTGTTTACTGCTATAAACATGTTCCCCATAGGAGAGCATTATAGCAAGTGGAAAGCTATCGAAGCGTTGAAGACGGGAGCGGTTTCTATTCTTGCTGGTGGTACCGGTAACCCATTCTTTACAACTGATACCGGCTCGGCATTGCGAGGTATTGAGGTTGAGGCTGATGTAATGTTGAAAGGAACACGTGTAGATGGTATCTATACGGCTGACCCTGAAAAGGATCCCACAGCAACAAAATTTGATGAAATCTCTTATGATGAGGTATATACACGTGGCTTGAAGGTGATGGACTTGACGGCTACTGCGTTATGCAAGGAAAACAATCTGCCAATCATTGTTTTCAATATGGACGTTGTTGGAAATTTGCGCAAAGTGTTGCTTGAAGATGCCCCAATTGGGACTCTTGTGTATTAATATTTAGAGAATTTAATAACTAAAAACTGAATATATGAGCGAATTAAAAGATTATTTGAATCCTGCTGAGGAGAAGATGGAATTGGCAGTTGATTATCTTGATGAAACTCTTGCACGCATTCGTGCCGGTAAAGCAAATGCTAAAATTCTTGACGGAATACGTGTAGAATACTATGGTAGTGCAGTACCCATCTCAAATGTTGCAAACGTATCGGTTCCCGATGCTCGCACAATTGCGATTACTCCATGGGAAAAAGCTATGTTTAAGGAAATAGAGAAGGCTATCATCAATTCAGAACTCGGTATCACTCCTGAAAACAATGGCGAAATCATTCGTTTGACAATTCCACCATTGACAGAAGATCGTCGTAAATCACTTGTAAAACAATGTAAGGGCGAAGCTGAAAATGCTAAAGTGTCTGTGCGTAATGCTCGTCGTGATGCTATTGAGGGGTTGAAGAAGGCAGTTAAAAACGGTATGCCTGAAGATGTTCAAAAAGATGGTGAAGAAAAAGTTCAAAAACTTCATGACAAGTATTTGAAAAAAATCGACGAACTCTTCGCTGCAAAAGAAAAAGAAATTCTCACAGTGTAAATCCCGATTTCACAATAAAAAATGCTCCCCATGGGAGCATTTTTTATTGTTATAGCATGCCTTGTTCGACGTAGGTGCAGACGCGTTCGATGATGGCGTCATCGTCATCTTCTGCGGGGTTGTAATCGCTTTTGAGGTTTACGCCAAACAATCGCCCAAATCCTTGCCAAAAAGTGGCTCTAAACGAGCCTAAAAAGGCTTTGAGAATGTTATAGCTCGATTGATTGGTCTCTCGTTTGATGAGTTTGATGAGCATTTTGGCTTGAGACTTGGTGAATTTTTTCAATACCGGTTTGTATTGTTCGAATACTGCTCCCTCCATCTCTTTGAGGTGTTTTTCTCGCTCTTCTTGTGTGGGAAAAGTCTCGATATACTCATAGGTCTCAATCATTGTCTCACAGATGAGTTTGGCATAAGGAAGAGTTTTTTTTACATCTCTGACTGTGCGCCAATAGAATTTTTCCTGTTTTTTATTTTTGAATTTCAAAGGAGGATAAACAGTAATGGTATTCATTACAATCATCAGACATGAGTCGCCCTCTTCGGTAACAAAGTGATATTTCCCTTTATAGGCACGTTGCTGTCCTGATCCAACGACGGGTGCCATGTTTTCGGCATGTTGATCCTTAGCCATGACCGGCACTCCTGTCATGACAAGACTCAAAAATGCCATTAAAAACATCAACACTTGTCGCATCAAAACAGAGGAAATTTAGGTGTTGTTTTTGGGGAGATAGTCAATTGTATAATGCAATCCTCGAGACTCTTTGCACTCTTTGGCTTGTCGCATTATGAGGTATCCCACGTTTATGATGTTACGCAATTCGCATATTTCACGAGATGCTTTTGAGCGTTTGAACAATCTCTCGGTTTCTTCGTAAAGGATATCCAATCGGTTCCATGCGCGGTCAAGACGCAAGTTACTACGCACGATACCAACATAGGTACTCATTATTTGGTTTACCTCTTTGATACTTTGAGTGATCAGAACCATTTCTTCAGGCAAGCGAGTGCCTTCGTCATTCCATTCGGGAATGTCGGTGCGGAATGAGTAATGTTTGATGTGCTCCATTGAGTGTTTAGCAGCTGCATCGGCATACACTACAGCTTCAATCAATGAGTTGGATGCTAATCGGTTTCCTCCATGCAAGCCTGTGCAAGAGCACTCCCCTACTGCATATAGTCGCTTGATTGACGATTCTCCATTGGTATCAACCTTTATACCACCACATAGATAGTGTGCTGCCGGTGCAACAGGGATATAGTCTTTAGTGATGTCAATACCAAGAGAGAGGCATTTTTGATATATGTTTGGGAAATGTTTTTTAGTCTCTTCGGGATCTTTGTGGGTAACATCGAGATAGACATGATCGTCTCCCAATAACTTCATTTCGCTGTCAATGGCACGTGCGACAATGTCGCGTGGTGCGAGTGATAGTCGTGAGTCATAGCGATGCATAAATTCCTCCCCTTTTAGGTTGCGAAGTACCGCTCCATAGCCTCGCATTGCCTCTGTGATGAGGAATGAAGGGCGGTCGCCTGGATGATAGAGTGCGGTGGGGTGAAATTGTACAAATTCCATGTCTTGCACTGTTCCTTTGGCACGATAGACCATTGCGATGCCATCGCCTGTGGCAATGAGAGGATTGGTTGTGGTTTTATATACTGCCCCCACTCCACCTGTTGCCATTAGTGTTACGCGAGCAAGGAATGTGTCAACTTTACCTTTGGTATTTAATACATAAGCACCATAACAAGTGATATCTTGAGTGCGTCGTGTAACGATTTTTCCCAAATGGTGTTGCGTGATGATTTCAATTGCGAAGTGGTCTTCGTAAATGTCTATATTAGGTGATTTTTTTACTGCTTCAATAAGACTCTCTTGTATTTCAAAGCCGGTGTTGTCTTTGTGGTGAAGGATGCGGAATTCAGAGTGTCCACCTTCACGATGAAGGTCAAACTCGCCATCCTCGTTTTTGTCAAAGTCAACACCCCAACGAATGAGTTCGTTAATCTGATCAGGGGCTTCGGTTACAACTTTTTTGACAGCGACAGGATCGCTGAGCCAGTCGCCGGCAATCATGGTGTCTTCAATGTGTTTGTCAAAATTGTCAACGGCAAGATTCGTTACTGATGCTACCCCACCTTGCGCAAGCGATGTGTTGGCTTCTTGTAGTTTTGTTTTACACACCAATGCTACACGTCCTGTGTGCGCTACTTTGAGCGCAAAACTCATTCCGGCAATGCCTGAGCCTATCACAAGATAGTCATATTCCTTAACCATAGCCTATAATGCCTTAAATTAGTCGATACAAATTTACGTTAAACCACTCTTTTAACCAAAAAAATCTCCGTCAATACTTGTTAATGCTCATTTTTGACGAGTGGTGCGCATGAAGAAATAGATGAAGAGTGCCGCTGCCAGGAATAGTGAGACGGAAAAGCTCAAGAAGATGCCATATAGTCCCATCTCAAATGTAAATGCCAATAGATAGGTGGAAGGTAATCCCACAACAATGTAGCTGACAAACGCAATCCACAGCATGGGCATCACATTTGAGGTGCCACGTAGAGCGTTGGCAAAGTTGATTTGTGTGGCATCGCCATATTGGTATAGCACTAATGGGAATATTAGCGATAATGAGGTTATTATAACTGCTGTGTCGTCGGTGAATGCTCTGATCAGTGTTTCTCCAAATACAATGAAAACGAGAGAAGATATTGTTGCAATTGCCAGCAGGATGTGAAATCCTGCAAATGAAATGCGTCGGATTTTGGCATTATCATTCAGCCCGGCAGCGTTGGATACCAATACCGACACGCTTGCAGCAAAACTATAGTAGATGCAAAAACCGAGTGTCCCTACTATTAACATGACTTGAAATGATGCCAAAGGGATTTTTCCTAACCATCCTGCCATTATTGCTGATAGGGAGAATGCTCCGGTTTCAAAAGCCATTTGAAGAGCGACAGGCCACGATGTGCGATTGATTTGCCTCAAGTGTAATCTTGATATATGATTTTGAGTAAATCCGTCACGATATTTACGATAGTCTTTAAACCCAAAGAACACAACCAAAATACACACCATTGACAGCACGCGTGAGAACAAAGTGCTTATTCCGGCTCCTGTAAGACCTAATTCGGGGCAGCCCCACACTCCATAAATCAACATGTAGTTACCAATTACGTTTACTATATTGGCTACAAGAATAATCCACATGGGCATTTTGGTGCGGTTGATGGCGTAGGCCCATTGTGCAAATACGTTGAATACAGAAATGGGGATTAATCCTGCAAGATAAAGTAGATAGTAAGGGCGTATGAGTGGTAATAGTTCCACCGGTTGTCCCATCTTATCGACATTGAAATAAAGGATTGTCATGATCCCTAAGATGATAAGGGAGAAGGCTGTATTGAGGAAAAGTCCATTGCGCAATATTGCTCCTATATTATTATACCGCTCTTGAGAGAATAAGGCTCCTATGAGTGGGGTTAACCCATAGGTAAAACCTATACAGGCGAGTATTGCAACATTGAAAATATTGTTGACAAATGATGCTGATGCAAGGGCTTCAGTGGAGTATTGTCCCACCATTATATTGTCGGCAAATCCCACTATAATCATCCCTAATTGCCCGATTAAAATAGGCAATCCAAGACGGATAATTGAGATATAATTGTCTTTGTATTTACGCAAAAGTCCTGACATAAGTATAAACAATAACGCTCATCTCTGAAGATGAGCGTTATTGTTGTAAATGAGGTTATTAGTCTCTACTTGCACCGAAAAAGCGAAGCAAGTAAATGAATAAGTTGATGAAATCGAGATATAGACTTAATGCTCCGATTGTGGCAAGGCGTCCTGCTGTTTCGTTGGGAAGCATTGATGCCATTTGCTTGATTTTTTGAGTGTCCCAAGCAGTCAATCCAACGAAAATCAATACGCCGGCAATTGAAATGAGCCAATCAAGAGTGCTATTTGCCCAGAAAATGTTTATTACAATGGCAATGATTAACCCAATTAATGCCATACGCAAGAATGAGCCTACTTTAGTTAAATCGCTGGTAGTGAAATATCCATAGATGCTCATCGCACCAAATACTGCCGATGTAATCAAGAATGTCTTGAAAATAGAAGCCGGTGTATATATTGCGACAATGACTGATAGAGATATACCATTGACTATTGCAAACAGGTAAAATAATGCTGTAGCTATAGGGGAACTAAATCTGGTTAGACTTGATGAGATGCCAAGAACAAGGAGGATTTCAACGATAAGAATTCCCCAATAAGCCCATGAGTTATAAACCATAAAAGAGAGTACAGTTTCGCTATTACCGCATAAAAATGCTACAACTGCAGTAACAAGTAAAGCCAAGAACATTTTTACATAGACGCGTTTCATTACTTGTGTTACGCGATGAGCGAGCGATTCGCTATAGTTTACTGAAAAATTTTCCATAGTGTTCTTTATTTTATCATATTAATATTAATAACAATGTATCAATTACATTCGTTCGGGAACCTGAATACCAAGAAGGCTCATGCCTGTACTGATAACGCGTGATGTGCAGTCGGACAAGCATAGACGCAATGAGCGGATAGCCTCATTTCCCTCACGCATGATAGAGTAATCGTGGTAGAATTGATTGTATTCTTTCACTAAGTCATATACATAGTTTGCAATGAGAGCAGGGCTGTAAGTGCGACCAGCTTCAGCAACTACGGCAGGGAAATCGGCAAGGCGTTGGATGAGCGAAATTTCCTTTTCATTAGGTTCAACCTTTGAGTAGTCGGTCATTGAGTATCCTGCTTCAACGGCTTTACGCAATACTGAGCGTATGCGAGCATAGGTATATTGGATGAATGGACCTGTATTTCCATTGAAATCAATAGATTCTTTGGGGTTGAAAGTCATGTTTTTGCGTGGGTCGACTTTCAAGAGGAAATATTTTAAAGCTCCAAGACCTACGATTTCTGAAATTGCATTGGCTTCTTCGGCTGTGCATCCGTCAAGTTTGCCAAGTTCCTTAGATACTTCGCGAGCAGAATTGACCATTTCGTCCATTAAGTCATCAGCATCAACGACAGTACCTTCGCGGCTCTTCATCTTTCCTTCGGGAAGTTCTACCATACCATAAGAGAAGTGAACGAGGTCTTTACCCCATTTAAATCCAAGACGGTCAAGAAGAAGAGAGAGTACTTGGAAGTGGTAATTCTGTTCATTACCAACAACATATATCATCTTATCTATTGGGTAATCTTGATAACGCAATTTCGCTGTACCGATGTCTTGTGTCATATAGACAGATGTGCCATCGCTACGCAATAATAGTTTATGGTCAAGACCAGCATCAGTCAAGTCGGCCCACACAGAGTTATCATCTTTGCGGTACATGATGCCTTTTTCAAGTCCTTCAAGAACTTTTTCTTTTCCTTCAAGGTAAGTGTTGCTTTCGTAGTATATTTTGTCGAAATCAACCCCCATGCGTTTGTAGGTTTCGTCA
>JAFXGB010000160.1 GCA_017520235.1 Muribaculaceae bacterium
GATATTGATATCGCTGCACTAACTGCCTTGATAATAGGAGGCTTATATTATTTATCACTACACAAAGACCGGAGCCCGTTTAGCGGTATTGACATAAACAACGAAAATGGCTCGAAGCGAATTCTCAACGCAATAAAATATTTCGTTGATAAAATTTATGAAGAAGACAAACTATATAAAGAGAAAACATCTATCGCCGACAAACTAAAAGAAGCAGGCATAAGCGATGATATTATTCACCAATCTGTTTGGGCTTAAGACTCAGCCTTGAGTTCATTCATTTCCATTAAACATTCCAAAGCCTTACTCAATATTGGTTTTACGGTTTGCATAAACAATCCATCAGGCTTCATTATCAAATACCATCTTTATATATTAACATTAAACACAAATTATGCTAATCGCATAATTCGATTAGCATAATCTGATTTATAGCGTTTCAACAACTACAATTCCTAATTATTTTGTTTTATCGCAGGTTGTTTTCCCTCGGAATTCATCGTGGTATTCGTTGAGGATTGTGCGTATTGCGGTGCCTATTTTGAGGTAGGATTTGCGGTCGAGGTTGGCGAGAGATATGCGCACCGACCAATCGGGACCGGCAAAGCCGTCGCCGTTCAATAACACTACTGCCGTTTCGTTGGCAAGGCGTATCACAAAGTCGAGCGGCTCATAGTTCTGGGCAAGGAACTCACAAAATTCATCTCCATAGATGCGTTTTGCCCACACCATTATATCCATTTCAGAATAATATCCGGCACGCAAGGGGTCGGGCTTGAGAGTGAAGCCTGTTGTTTTCCACAAAGCATCTAATCGATTATTGATAATCGTTTGCATTCGTGTTTTATACACGTTCTCT
Source organism: Muribaculaceae bacterium (assembly GCA_017520235.1). Classification (GTDB taxonomy): domain Bacteria; phylum Bacteroidota; class Bacteroidia; order Bacteroidales; family Muribaculaceae; genus RGIG4079. The sequence continues at coordinate 860 of JAFXGB010000160.1, forward strand.
CTATCAAGCAACGAATAGGCAGCAAAGAGCGACATTTGCATTTGTTGAGGCGTTGATAATCCGGCAGTGTGGTTCAATGCCACCATGCGACTGTCAGCCACCATGCGGTCGATAAACTTCATTTTTTCAGGTTCAAGAGTGAGCGAACCATAACGAGTGTTCAATGCTTTCTTGTTTTTGTCGCAAAGATGATCAATGAGCGCATCAAAAATATTTAGTTGATTAAGAGCAATCACAGCAAGTCGCCACCCTGTCGCTCCGAAATATTTCGAAAACGAATAAACAGTCATGGTGTTGTGAGGCAATCGATACATCAACGACTTAAACTCAGGTACGAATGTGCCATACACATCATCAGTCACAATCATCAAGTCATGATTATCCTTATGCACCACATCGGCAATGCGGTCGAGCGTATGTTCCGAAAGTGTGTATGAAGGTGGATTGCTTGGATTTACAACACAAAGCAACTTCACATCTGTATCACGCAATTTATCTATCTCCTCATCGGGATATTGCCAATAGTGCAAGCCATCTGCTTCAACCTTATTGGCACTAATATTAATCACATTAAAGCCAAATCTTTCAAGATGAGGAATTTCAAGATAAGGGGTAAATACCGGTGTCATCAATGCTATAGTGTCACCTTTTCGGAGCAATCGATTTTCATAAAGCGAATCAAAGGCATAACACATTGCAGCCGTGCCACCTTCTACAGCAAACAAGTCATACACACGGCTCTTGCAGTCGCAACCGCAATCTTTACCCTCCTTACATTCACAATCATCGTCACATTGGCAATCGCCCATCTCTTTGGCGAGATAATCGCGCACAAGTAGTTCGGTGTAATGCAAAATGCGGTCGGGAGTGGGATATTGATCCCCGATTACAGCCTCAGCCCATTCATGAGCAACATCATTGGGATCGGCATTGTGGTTTATAATCAGATATTCAAACGCTCCACGCAATAGGTCGGCACCCTCTGCATTACGATTATTGCCGAGGAACAAGCGGAAACGCTCTCCGATACCCTCTTTTGAAGGTATTCCGGCAATTCCGTCGCCAACATCTTTTGTGCGACGACATTCATCTAATGCCCATCTGCCCAACAAGAAAAAGGCTTCGCGTGGTGTAGTTGCAATCCAATTGGGATTACCACGTCCGGCATTCAAAAATGTAGCCGACGATTTGCGAGCATCTTCATGCGCCATTTCGATAAGACGATTTTTTATCTCAAAC
>JAFXGB010000161.1 GCA_017520235.1 Muribaculaceae bacterium
CTTTGGGATATTCATCGTCTTGATATTATTTTCAACTTCAAAAATACATCATTTTAGATGTAAATCGGCAAAGAAAGGTAATATTTTTTGCAAATCAGTTGCATAATTCAAAAATTGCGACTAATTTTGCAACGCAATTCCCGAAAAGGATAGCACAACCTGCTTCAGTAGCTCAGTTGGTTAGAGCACCTGACTGTTAATCAGGGGGTCGTTGGTTCAAGCCCATCCTGAAGCGCAAAGCGAGACACTCCACGTGCCTCGCTTTTGTTTTTTAGATCAGAATGTGTAGTGGAGAGAGGCTGTAGAGCGGAATGAAGTTCCAAAATAGCGGTCGGTCTTGTCTCTGAAATCAAAAAGTTCATTAATCTTTCGATCTCGTAAGTTGGCGGTGCGACGCCAATCGACACCGGCACTAACCGATATCCCCAAGTGTTTATCTATTTGATAGGTTGCGCCAAGGTAGGATTTCAACATCGTTGAAGAGTATATTTTGGATTTGCCATTGATTTTCATTACTGCCGAAATTCCATCCATTTCCAACCCGACGAGTTCAAGTTTCAAATTGGGGTTTATAAATGTTGATGCCGACACCTTCAATCGTCCCATAAAATCAATGTTAAATTGATATTTCCCTTTACGTTCCCAACTGACATAGACCATGGGCATCACTATCGGTGCACCAAACGAGGTTGTTAATCCACCTCCAAATCCTATTTTTAAATAATTTCGCATAGTATAGACAAATACCAAACCGCCATTTGCCAAAATACTATTGAGCCTGATATAATCGTGAGGGGCATATATTCCGGCTCCGAGTGAAGCGATCATAAACCATCGGTTATTTATAGGGCGTATGTGAGAAAAAGTAACACCGCTATTGATAATCTTGTCGGGATTGTAGAAACGGGCTTCATCATCGTTGTCAAGGATGCCATATTTCATGTTAAGCGTGGCATTCCACAATGTAGGTTGTCGTTTTTCATTCATTTTGAATGAAAGGGGTAGATTGAAACGTCAAGAAAAGAGAGAAAGATTACCATCGCCATAGGTATTGCCATATCGGTCATTCAATGTACTTGTCGACAGATAGTCATAGCTGAGGCTTGCTTTCATTTGAGCCGATGCCGGAAGAACTGCAACAAGCCAAGAGAGAAAAACAGCGATTTTCAGTTTCATGTGTAATAATAGGGATGATTATGAAACATAAACGCAATGACATGATTTTTGTTGTGTACAAAATGTATAATATATTTTCAATATTAGCCAGAGTATAAATGCATTTTGAAATGATTTATGAAATGTCCCTCTGTTGCACTATCAATAATAGTTAACGGATTTGCATTAAAATAGTCTAAAAAAAGACTGTATCAAAATTTTGACACAGTCTTTCTCATAAAAAACCATGTTTTTTAGAATTTATAAGTTGCTCCTATTGAAATCGCTGTTTGGTCAAAATCATCTAAATCTTTATCAAAAAGTTTTTGATATTTAGCTTCAAGATTAATAGCAATGTTCTCAGCAACAGAATATTCAGCTCCTGCACCAATATTTAGTCCCATTGAACCATCAACATCGCTCCAGTCAGGTTTGAAATACATAACGCCTGCCAATGGATAAAGGTTCAAATTTTCAGCAACACTGAATAAATAGTGAGCAGTTACATCAATATCCCAGCAAGAAGGACATTTTTCTTTGTCTTCAAACCAATAGTTGAAAGCGCCTTCAATGCGAAGAGCATCTGTAATACCATATTGGTATTTTGCTCCAATGTGGTATGTTTCCATTTCTGAGCCATAGCCAAGATTAATACCTGCGGCAGATTGTCCTTTTTATGCAGAGAGAGATCCTATTCCCATTACTGCAACGCACAACATTAAGAATAACTTTTTCATAATACTATATTCGTATGGTTGCCCCACGCCACATCTTTAAATTTTACATTACCATTAGGGGCAAAAGCAATGCTTTTAATGGTTATTTTTGCAAATTTATGAGATGTTAAAAGCACTACTATACATTGCTCCGTAAAGAGATTTTACCGATGCGTATAATATTTATACGCCTCGTAATTTAATATCTGTTTTAGAGCAAATGGTTGTTAGAATATGTAATAGGAATTATTCATAAAACGATTTCAAATCACTATTCTCATAAATGATATCTATTGATTCGCCGGAACTGTCGTAGTATCGTAGAATAATATTGTAATTGGTGCTACAAATATCTATTCTGTCCTTTTCAAACGACTCAAGAATCATAGCCGCACCCAAAGTACACATGTCACTTTCTGCAATCTTATCTGCCATTTCTTGCGCGTCATCGCCAAATGTCATATTGTTTATTTGCATGCTAAAGATTATGTTATCTTCTTCAATTTCGGCTCTGAGCATGGTTATATTGTCAATTTTTTCTCCAGCCCAATCAGCATTAAATTCATATAAAAATTGTTGAATTTGATTATTTGAACATGACACCATTGTCAATGAAGTTATTATGCAAATAAACAAATACAATTTCATCATTAAATTAGTCATAGCTTATTAATAATATATTAGTTGTAAATCATTGTTGCAATCTTCAAATGCGTTATCGATAATTAGTGTTGTTTGAGGCAAATACACCTTGCTCAATTGTTTACAACAACTAAAAGCCCACTTTTCAATAATGAGTAGATGCCTAGGCAATTCAATAGACTCAATAGACATTGAATTCATAAACGCACCTTCTCCTATATAATGTAAATTTTTCCCAAACACTATAGTTTTTATGTTTGCACAATCAATAAATGTTGAATCTCCAATAAAAGTAACGTTGTCTCCAATCGTAATATGTGTAAGAATTGGACAAGAATTAAAGGGAGAAAAAGAGGAGTCTTTTAACATTATGTTGCGACCGATGTAAAGTTTTTTTATTGGAGGCCTTTGCTCGTCATATTCAGTATCATCATAACATATGGAGATATTTCCATCTTCAAGCCACATTTCTGTAAGATTGTTACACCGGCTGAATGCTTCTCGCCCAATTCGCATAACAGTCGCTGGAATTGAAACAGATTCGATTATTGTACATTCATAAAAAGCCCTATCAGCAATTTCAATAATAGTATACTCTTTTCCATAACATAAAACTTTTTCAGGAATAATAAGTCGTTTAACAGGTGCTATACAACCTATTATAATCGCGTTATCTCTAACGATTTTTATGCTAAAGAATTCTTGCCCATTCATAAAGCTTAATATAATTTTAGGTAACTATATACAATTTTACACTGAATAGATATTTACTTTTTAATGAAAAATTCTATTTATTAAAAAGAACCCACACTTGAATGGAGTGAAAAATAAAAACCTCGTTAATGGACCTGACGAGGTGAAACTATAACCTAATATAGTTTACTCTTGTACTTTACAAGGTACATAAAGTACTCTTTTGAAGGGATTGCTATCTGTTTCATAAAAACCACTCCTTTCTACCATCAATCTGCGTAGTTTTATTCGCCATACATTGGCTGTAGATAGTCGCAGAAGGGTACTACAACGGTAGTAAAAATAGCATAGCCAACAAACGACTATGCTATTTTATATTTTATTGTGTGGATAATTATTCCAAATCAATAAAATCAAGTGCTCCTAATAATGTCACTCGTTGCGAATAATCAAACCAAGTTTTACTACTTAATTGGTCTAATATCTGTTCTCTTGTTTTAAACATTGGATTGTTACTCCCAATGAAATAATGATTACACTTATTGCTTACATTTACAATGTCGTGGTCTTCATTAACATGCCAATCTCCAAATATTGCAATACAATTGGTGTTTGCATCATAATATTCAAACCATTTTTTACAGATACATTCTGTCATTGACATTTAATTTTGAATTAATAATTAGAAAGTTTTAAAATAGCTCGTGCTACTATTCTTCACACGAGCATTAACATTGTGGTATCACACATTAATTTCTGTATAATATACCACAAATCATTTCAGTTCCTCTTGGACAACCAGGAGCAACTTTAACGCTTGATTGTTTTGAAATACAAAGTTTCATATATCAATTGCATTATGAGATTATAGGATTAGTTCAAGACAATCCATTTATCTTCTCGTTTGTTCCAACGCCTTTTATTTCTTTATTAAATTGTTCCAAACTACAATCTGACAACATTTGCAGTCTTTCAGTTACACTCATTCCATTTAATGGGTTAATCCCTTGTTTTAATATCTGCAACAAGCCATATCTCACATCTGCCATATAGCAATTAACCAATGATGGATTTGTTAAAACTTGATGTTAACTATAATTATTGCCACTACATAAAGTGCAATAATCACATTCAGGTTTTGTTCCACAACCCTCTATTTTACCTATATTGGTATCTCTCCACTCTTTTAATGGATTTCCTTGTAAAATGTCTTTAAGTGGTGTTTGGGTAACATTTCCAAGTTTCCAATGAAGATTTACGCAAATAACCATGTCGCCATTTGGTGTTATTGCATAAGTGCCATACCCTCCACTACAAGGATAGGCGTTAGGGTCTTTTGTTACTTTTCCCTCGTTTGGTATATCCAACCCTACATACAATGGAATGTCTTTGTCGCATAACAATATTTCCAATTCTTCACGAGACAACCGCAAATGGTTTATCATTGACATATCACCATCAACACCCAAACACAAATTAGATTCTATTTGTATGACTGCCCCATATTTATATGCCAACTTCTTTACTTGGTGATAAGTTTTTAGATTTGGTTTCATTACAACGCATTTAAATGCCATTGGAACACCATATTCAGACAATTGTTCTGCAACAATCATTGACTTGCCAAATGAACCTTTTATTCGAGTAATACTATCGTGTATTTCTGCGACTCCGCTATATATTGAGATTCCAACTAAACGAGGATAATAGTTTATCAGTTGTTCAACTTTATGGATGATTGAAATACCATTGGTAAAGATGTC
>JAFXGB010000162.1 GCA_017520235.1 Muribaculaceae bacterium
ATCGAGATACAGGGCATGCTTCACCCCATATTTCACCAAATCATCAATGAAATCGCCAAAACGTATCATACCTCTTGACTCTATCACCAATAGTTCCCCGTTTTTCTCGCAAAGTGCACGGAAAACATTTGTATTATCTTTGGGGCGAACAGTCTTTACACATTTATTATTATATATCATCATTTCTTGCTCAAAACCACAGCCATGGTTCTTGGACGCCTTTGTTAGCAAATAGTCATAATTTTTATTTTTCCAGCCTCCATAACAAAATTCCCATTTATTATTATAATACACAAAGGCTCCTGTATTACGCTTACACGAATACCCTTTATATTTCTTGCCTCCACCGGCATGGAGCCCCGCGATGTTGCTGTGAGAAAATTTTTTCAATCCCTCTCCGGTAAAGGCCGCTCCGAAGCAAGCGATAACAGATTCATCGTCTTTGGGCGACTCGTCACCAAAAGCGAGGTCAACCGAAGTGAAATTAGGCTTAATTATCAGTAAGTTTTCGGTTTTAACAACGTCAACCCAATTATTTGAGTTTTTACTTTGTGCATTTACCTCAACCGAAGTAAACAAAATCATCACAACACAATATATGAGAATTCTATTCATCTCTTTCACTTTTTAAACACCAACCAGTTTGTATGAAAGTTATGAGTTTGAGAGTGTAAATCAACTATACTTTTCCCATTAGGGCGATACCAACCATAACACCACGTTCCCATATCAAGATAAAGAGCATGCTTTACCCCATACGCTTCCAACGCATTAATAAAAGTGCCATATTTCATCGCCTTTTTTGACTCTATTACCAATAGCTCTCCATTTTTCTCACATAGAGCTCTAAACACAAAGATATTCCATTCGGGGCGTGCTCCTTTAACACGTTTGCCATCATATATAATCATTTCTTGCGCAAATCCACAACCATTGTTTTTTGCCACAGCCTCTAACTGCGCTGCATACTCTTTTTCCATCGAATCACCATAAAAGAAATTCCATTTACCTTGTTCAAACACAAATGCCCCGGTGTTTCGGGGGCATTCATAGCCTTTATATACCTTCCCCCCACCGGCATGATCGCTTGCGATATTGTCGTGAGTGAATTCATTCAAACAATCTCCCGTAAAAGCGGCTCCAAAACAAGCTATTATCGCTTTATCATTCTTCGGCGATTCGTTTCCAAAAGTAAGGTCAATGGATTCAAACTCCGGTTTAAAGATTATTAACTCCGACGTTTCCTCTACATTCACATCACACCCGGTATCAACATCAATCACACCATCAATCACAAGCATATAAATCCATAGGCCTATTCCACACAACAGCAATAATATCGCTACCAACCAATAAATCTTTTTCATAATACAGATACTTTTTTTATTCTAAAATTTGTTTAACATCGTTAGAGTGTGCGAGCATCTTTTGCCTTCAAAAAACACATCTAACACATTATTATATATATCATCGGGAAAATGGTTACTCTCCCGTTATACTCATTCTCTATATTATATTATATTATTTCAATAGGGTCACCTAAGAAATGAGGTTTTTTATCAATCATTACTTCTCCCACTGCTTTCACACGTGCTAATACCTCGCGAAGTTCCATTTTCAAACGCCACTTGCGAAATGCGACCTTTTTTACATTAAATCCTATCGCATCGATATCGTTTTGACGAGCGATATACAC
>JAFXGB010000163.1 GCA_017520235.1 Muribaculaceae bacterium
GAATTGAACATTTTTACAATCTGCAAACATTGATTTGCAACGACAATCAACTGACTAGTGTTGATTTAACTAAAAATGTAAACCTTTCGACATTAAATTTATCTAATAATTCTCTTTCAACAATTGATTTGTCTAAAAACACGTGGTTAGTGTCTTTATCTCTCCGAAATAATAAACTTGAATTATTAGATGTTACAAACAATGTAAATTTAAAGTTTCTTCATGTCAATAATAATTTATTGACAGAGATAGACCTCTCAACACTACAGTATTTGCAAACTTTAAATATAAATGACAACAAACTCAATTCCCTTGATCTTTCATATGCTGATGATATGATTGAAGTTAATTGTCAAAATAACAACCTCACAGAGATTAGGATAAATTATTGCTTAGAGAGTTTGAATTGTTCAAATAACAATTTAACAGGGATTAAATTTAATACATTTGGCAACGGTTATTTTAAATATTTAAATTGTTCCGACAATGCAATAAATGGTGCTAATGTACAGCAATTTGTGGATGAATTGCCCATTCTAAATGCAAGTAATAATGCCGAACTTGTGTTCATGTCTTCGTCTGACACCGAGAAAAACTCAATGTCACAAGAGCAAGCCATTACTGTTATGGGTAAGAATTGGATATTAAAACGCACCAACGGAAATGTTTATCTTGGCGAAGAAAGTGGTGTTGAAGACATTGAGGTTGACCCTATCGACAACGATGCTCCTCGCTACAACCTCATGGGCCAACCGGTTGATGACACTTATCGCGGCGTAGTGATACAAAACGGCAAAAAAGTATTAACCAAATAATAAATTAATTGATTATGAAAAGACTAAGCATATTGCTCTCAACAATATTAATTGTGGCAGTCAGCGCCTTTGGCGCCACAAAATATGGCTTAAAAGTGGGTGGTGTTGATGTTACTTCCGACAACTGCACCAACGTCACCAGTGATAACATTAAGCCCAATTTAAGCGGCGAATTTTATGTAAAGTATGACCATTCAACAAAGACTCTAACCCTCAAAAATATCAGAATTGAACGCACCGGTAGCGGAAATCGTGCTGTCTTGAATGAAGATGTAGATGGATTGAAAATCGTGTTTATCGGGAGAAATCTTCTCAAGGCCGAAGATTCTTCGCCAGTGCGATTAAATAATAATACTACAATAACCACTCAAGATAGTAATCAAACCGAAATTATCGGTGGTTCAGAAGATGCTATAACCGTAGGAGATGGTAAAACTTTAATTTTTGATCATGCCTATATTCAGGTCTCTGCTACGAAATCTTCTGCATTAGAGGGAAATGAAGGAACTGAAACTGTAATTATACAAGGTGGTTCAGATATAGGGCTTTCTGTGTTAACTGAAGCAGATTCTTATACGTTAAACGACTTGAATTTATTTAAGGTTGATAATTCATATGTTTACATCCTTCACTGGAAGGATGGAAATTTTGCCACCAAAGTAAAATCGTTTCAATGTATCGGTGACTATATGGGTATAATAAATGGAGAATATGTTGCGTCCTCTCAAAACTTCGTATGTAAAGAAGGGGTAATTGGGACCGATGGCAGTGTTATTTATATTTGTAAAGCAGTGTTATATAATGATACAAAATATTTCCCCGATAAAAATTTTGCCCAAGCTTTAAGTGAATTGTCAACAACGAACACTGATTATAAGAATGTTTTAATTTTACCTTGTGGCTTTAATAATGGAAGAGTTAGATTTACTACATCGTTAGACTTGTCCTTCAGAAACATTTCTTCGTTGAAAGGGATAGAATTTTTTACCGACTTGGTTGAATTGAACTGCATGAGTAATAAACTCGCAAATGTTGATTTGTCAAAAAATACGGCACTCAAAACGTTGAATATGAGCGATAATACGCTTTCATCAATCACGTTGCCTCAAACTGAAACTCTCACAACGTTACTCTTAAACAACAATTTACTCACTTCGGTTGACTTGACAAAGAATACTGGATTAACCGAATTGAATGTGTCTTACAATAATTTGATGTCGTTGAATGTGTCGAAAAACACTGCATTGACAACACTCACAGCCAATTCAAACTCAGTGAGGACTATTAGTTTGCCCCAAAGCACAACGTTGACTACTCTTAATGTTAATTCTAATGCGTTGACCTCAATCGACGTGTCCAATTGCACTGCATTGACCAACCTCTATCTCGGTGAAAATCAGTTGACTGCATTAGATGTGTCAAAAAACACCAAATTGAAAGAAATTGAATGTCATAGCAATAGATTCACAACGTTGGATTTCTCTAAAAACTCCTCCCTCAGAAAAATTTCGTGTTATTATAACCAAATTTATGACGTTCCCTCGGGCGCTCAAAATGGAGAATCGTTTGTGGTAAATCTGCCGAATATATTCCAAAATGGATTCTACCATGGCGATATCCTATTTACCACTGTAACAGATGCCAATAATCTCACAAAAGAACAGGTTTCCACTGCAATTTCTAAAGGTTGGAGTATGAAATTTGACGATGGCACAACCTATTTGGGAACGGAAACAAGTACAATTGAAGAGGTAGAAGTAGAGGACTGCGACAACAACAATGCTCCTCGCTACAACCTCATGGGCCAACCGGTAGATGATAGTTATCGTGGCATAGTGATACAAAACGGCAAAAAAATATTAGTCAAATAATAAATCAATTATTATGAAAAAGAATCAAATTGTAAGAATCATAATGGCGATAGCCGTTATATTCGGAATGCAGTTTACGGCAGAAGCTCAGTTTAAGAGTTTGCTTAAGAAAGCCAAAAAGGCTGTGAATGTGGAAGTTTCGATAGGCGGTGACAACGAGTCAAATTCGTCTAACGACAATAGCTCTTCCAACGAAAGCTCTTCAAGTGAAAGCCCTGTAAATAGCATTGTCAAGTCCGATGGCAACAATCCGGCTGCTGCAGCGGTGCAACTCAACCCCGAGGTGTTTATCTATCAGCCGGTTGAAGATTCAGTGAATGCTCCTCTCTATGATATCAACAATCCCAAAGTAAAAGAGTATTACGAGAAGTGGATTGCTCTCGGAAATTTGCCTGATAACGATGAGCATTTTTGGTTGTTTGAATTCTTTGACTATCAATCACCAACGAGAGGATTGAAACAAGTGCATGTTACCGAATATCCGTTGGTGGCCTATTTCTCTTACTTTATCAAGCACCCAAATGAAGTTGAAGGTTATAGATGCTACATTCGTGCACGACGCGCATATGAAATCTTGGCTCTTAGTTCTATTGTGCACACTGTGCCCTATAAAAGAACTCGACTTGGTTGGGCCGAAGAATATACCGGTATGTCGGGAATGCGCAAACTTTTGCTCAATGACGGAACACAAATCAGTTTGTTGGAATCGGAAGATGACCGCTTGAAGCGTTGGAAACGTGTAGATAATGACGATGCCTACGGTGCATTCATGGATAACACTACCTATGAAGTTATGCGTAGCGCTATGCAACAAACAATGGCTGAAGCTAAACAAGCTCAAGCCGAAGGCCGCATTGCCGATGCTTTCAATCTTCTTTTCAAGGATTATAGAATGATGAAAAGCGATATCGAACGCGAACGCTTCTATTCAACCCGCAAGAACGATGACATTTACTTGGACATGGAAGATGACTTTAAGTTGATGTATCAACAATATTATGATAAATGGCTCGATGTAGCTCGAACAGCAAACTCAACTCCGGTTGAAATGCCTAAAGCAGCTCCCGTATCGGCTACAATCAAAAATCAAGCAACTGCACAAGCAAAGGCTAAATTTGGCTCTCAATTCGTGAAAGCTATTGTGGTGGAAAGCGATTGGCACGTATATACCGACCCCAACAATTTCAACCGCACCGACCACCGCAGCATCAATGTCGATGTAATCATCAAAGAAGGTGGCGAGTACTATGTTTCTCATCAAATGTTGTGGCAAAACTACCAAGCCGGCAGCTGGGGTAGCTACGACATGCGTCAAAAATCTCCTATCAAACAAAAAGTAAACTACAAGTAATAACAGGAAAAGCTATTGGAAATAAAAAATGGGAGTTTTCGAAACTTCCATTTTTTTTGCGTATAGTTGTCCGTTTCATTTAAGCGATTAAACATTACTCGGCTATTAATCAGTAGAAATAGCGTGCTGTGAAATCTAAAACAAGAGGCAGAGTGTTAGATATTAAATAATAATCGTTATCTTTGCGAAAACGCAGAGAAAATTTCTTATGAGATTAGTAATACAGAGGGTTAAGGAGGCATCGGTGGAGATTGGCGGGGAGCTACATTCGTCAATTGGAGCCGGGTTGATGGTACTCGTAGGGGTTGCCGAAGGGGACACGATTGATGATGCACGTTGGCTTGCCGCTAAGACCATTGCTATGCGCATTTTTGACGATGAAGCAGGCGTGATGAATCGCTCGGTGGCAGATGTTGAAGGAGAGGTGCTTGCTGTGAGTCAATTTACGCTAAACGCATCGACCAAAAAGGGCAATCGTCCATCATATATTCATGCCGCTGGACACGATGTCGCAATTCCTTTGTATGATGCTTATTGTGATATGATAACAGAGGGACTTGGTCGTCCGACGAAAAAAGGCGTTTTTGGAGCAGACATGCAGGTAGCATTAGTGAATGATGGTCCTGTAACAATCATAATCGACTCTAAACTAAGAGAATAACATGATTGAAGGAGAAGTAACATTACGCCAGGCACAAGAGATTGTGGATCAATGGATTAAAACGATAGGAGTCAGGTATTTCTCCCCATTGACCAATATGGCCGTATTGACCGAAGAGGTAGGCGAGGTTGCTCGCATCATGGCTCGTCGTTATGGCGATCAGTCATTTAAGGAAGGTGAAAAAGACACCCTTGGCGATGAGCTTGCCGATGTATTATGGGTGTTGATGGCGATAGCTAATCAAACCGGAGTCAATCTCACGGAGGCATTAGCTCGTAACATAGAGAAAAAAACAAAGCGTGACAAGGAACGTCATCAGAATAACGATAAATTGAAATAATATAAAAAAAATATGAGTGATAAATATCTAAATGCAATTGCTGCATGTAAAGTAACAGAGGATGATGCTCAAGTAAAAGCAGCAGTAGAAAAAATTATAGCAGCCCATCTTGAAGAAAATAAAAATCAAGATGTGTATAAATTTTTGTTTAACACGATAGATTTGACAACGCTCAATTCTACAGACTCTCCTCAATCGGTGGCTAAATTTGTAGAAAGAGTAAATGACTTTGATAACGAACACCCCGAGTTGAAAAACGTTGCCGCAATATGTGTATATCCATGTTTTGCACAATTGGTGCGCACAGTCCTTGAGGTCAGCGATGTTGAAGTTGCCGCTGTATCGGCAGGGTTTCCTTCGTCCCAAACATTCCCCGAAGTAAAAATTGCTGAAACAGCTCTTGCGGTTGACGGTGGTGCCGATGAGATAGATGTAGTATTTAATCTTGGCAATTATCTTGACGATGACTATGAGGCTGTGTGTGATGAAATCATTGAGCTAAAACAAGTGTGCCGTGAGGCAAAACTAAAAGTTATTCTTGAAACAGGAGCGTTGCAAACTGCCGCTAATATCAAGAAAGCATCGGTGTTGTCAATGTATTCAGGAGCCGATTTCTTGAAAACCTCAACAGGAAAAGGTTATCCCGGAGCATCACTTGAAGCAGCTTATGTGATGGCTTCTTGTATCAAAGATTATTATGACCGCACAGGTATAATGGTGGGCTTTAAAGCATCGGGAGGCGTTTCTACTACCGATGATGCTGTTGCTTATTATACAATAATCAAGGAGGTACTTGGCGAAAAGTGGTTGACAAATGAATATTTCCGCATAGGGGCAAGTCGTCTTGCAAATAATCTTCTCTCTGACATTTTAGGCGAACAAGTAAAATTCTTCTAATTGAGATATTATGGAATATTGGATTATAGTTAATGAAGAAAGAGTAGGGCCATTAACCATCGAGGCATTGAAGGAATATGATTTAAAAGCCGACACTCCTGTATGGTATGTTGGTCTTGAGGATTGGATTCAAGCCAATCAAGTAGCAGAACTTGCCGAATTGCTAAATAGTGAAGCCGCAGATGTTGAGGAAAATCAAGACGAAACAATAACTGAAGATATTGAAGCAGAGCCGGCATCAGAGCCAGAACAAGAAAAAGCAGAACCGACAATAGTCGTAGAGGAAAAACCTCTTCGTCCATGTCCTCCGTCCTATCTTGTGTGGGCAGTATTGGTTATTGTGCTATGCTGTGCTCCTCTTGGTATACCAGCCATAATATATTCTTCTCAAGTAAAGACTAAGTATAATAATGGTGATTATAGTGGGGCGCGTAAAGCTTCAGATCGAGCAGCATTATGGGTGATACTTGCATTTGTTGGAGGTCTCATTTACCAACCCTTTAGCGGATTATTATCGATATTATGGGCTTCTTTACAAGGCGCAATATAATAGTGGCGGGAATTTTTCTCGCCATTTTAATTTTGTGTGTTTATTTTTATTTCGATCCTTCAGATCATTTTTTCCCTCGTTGTCCTTTTTTGTCAATGACAGGATTGGAATGTCCCGGTTGTGGCTCTCAAAGAGCAATTCATGCATTGTTACATGGCGATTTGGCCGCGGTGTGGCACTATAATGCTGCATTATATTTGTTCTTCCCCATGTTGGCTGTATTGGGAATAGCAGAGATCCTGAAGCCTCGTTATCCTCGTTTTTATTGGGCAGTAAATTCAAGATATGTGATATGGGGGACCGGGATTATTATTATATTGTGGTGGATATTGCGCAATTTGATTTAGAACTCGCTGAAAAGATTTGGTTTAATGACTATTCCGGCTCTAATCATGGAACTATGATGTTTATAGTTTAACAAACCTTCGCCATAACCGTTATAGAATTGCATAAATAGATGCTGATTTGATCGACGAGAAAATCGATAGGTAAATTCAACTGTTGTATTATAGTTTAGATTCCATCCTTTGCGTTTGGTCAAGTTAAATGCAACCCCAAATTTTTGATTCGTAGAAGAGAAGGAAGCTCCCACTTGAAACAATCCGGTATAATTTAGTAAATCTTTATTGTGTTTACCATCGACAATAGGAACCCATAATTTGCCGTGAATAATAAAATGTGGGTCTACAATAATATTAGCTGCTAATGAGACTCTTTCCCAAGAGCGAGAATTAATACTATCTTTCCCATTGCTTTCGTGCTCTAAAATTAGAGAAACTTTACCAATAAAGCGGTCCTTTGCGAAAAGAGGTTTAGTCAAACCGATGCCAGGATTAAAATTAATATCTGTCATCGGCATTGAGTCATCTAAGATGTTCCAAAAACATTTTTGAGTATAAAAAAGATACAGATAAGTGTTCCATGGGAGGACTCTTTTAGTCAATCTTTGTGATACTGAAATTTGAAATTTTGCATTTGAATTTTTTACTGTTGGAGCATGGTTTGTGGGAACACCAAAAATGAAATAATTATCTTTATATAGACCAAATGAAGGTGTCCTATCAAAATTTTGTCGCAA
>JAFXGB010000164.1 GCA_017520235.1 Muribaculaceae bacterium
ACAAGCATTCATCAAAAACAATCCCGAATCGGAACAAACCATTTCGCTTGTCACATTCTGTAGCTGCTCTCAAGAGTATATTTGCAATATGCAACCGGCTCACACTGTTGAGCGCATTAAAGACTCCGACTATCAACCATGTTGCTGCACACCACTATATGACACCATAGGCAGCTGTTGCACTCGCCTTCACGACTCAATAATAGAAGAAAATGCGGCAGTGTCGGTAACAATCATCACCGATGGCTATGAAAATGCCTCTCGCGAGTGGAATCACCAAGCGATAAAAGCCCTTATCAAACGATATAAAAAAGAAGGTTGGCTTTTTGCTTATATCGGAACAGATCACGATGTGGAAAGTGTGGCATTTTCTCTCTCAATCGACAATAAGATGCAGTTTAAAAAGACGAGAGCCGGATTTAGTGCAATGTCGGCCAAAGAGTCATCAGCTCGCTCAAAATGGATGTTAAATGCTTTGCCTATAGATACCGACCTTTGCGAATGTGCATCAAACTACTTCGACGATGATGACGATGAATAATTGACTCTGTATTTCTTTTTTTGAGAAATAAGCAGTAACTTAGCAAAGTAATCAACAAGCCTCATTTAACATGAAACTTTTATCTAAAATATATACAATATTTCCCGTTGGGTATATCACTATATATTCTTCTCTTGATGACATATACATCGAAGAAATCCGCGTGGGATTAGATCGCGTGGGATTAGGAAGATTCAAAACCGAAATAGTTTCTCAATATGATTCTGATGCGGCTGTCACAATTGTAGCCAAACGATTCAACATCGGAAACCTTGGCAAAGACTCTGTAGTGATTTTAAAAGGGGTTAATCCCCAACTTAGAGGTATTGATTACTTTGCTTTTCATAAATTTGCCTCTACACTCCTCAATATTGCGAGTTTCGATTCAGAACCCGAAATAGTCATAAACTCTCTTGATCCTGAACTCCCTGCACCTTGCCCTGCACCATCTTCATCGGAACACAACTTCGATGTTGACACATCTAAAAATGAAGTGTTTAAAGAAAGACACTTCACTTCTATAAATAAATTTTGCAAGAGGAGCGGTTATAATAAATCAAGCGCACAGGAAATAGCTCCTTCAAGATCAAAGAAAAAGGGATTTAGAGGTTTATTTAATTTATTAAAAGCCTCTCTATCTTCAAAAATTCAAGAAAGTGATGATGAAGAAGATGATAATGATTTGGCAACTGAAGCAATCGAGGCTACCAATCAAGAAGATAACTCGGCTGTCGATGCCATCGAACTCGACAAAAAGATGTATCTCGACCGCATATCGGCCGTTGTGCTCGACTATGTAACACGCTTCAATGAAGTACCCCCAATCGAACAATTAGAGGAATTATTACAAGGCAAACTCACTATCGCATCAAACAACATATCACCTATAGTTGTTAACCGCGACCTTAAAGTGATTTTGTCTGCATATAATGAGCTTGAGATGCGATTCTCTCCCCTATTGCGCACTATTTATATTCTGTTCTTATGCCACCCCGAGGGTATTGT
>JAFXGB010000165.1 GCA_017520235.1 Muribaculaceae bacterium
AGCCATCTTGACGTTTGAATTTCAAGAAACCGTCTTCAAGCCCTATTTTTTCAACACCACCTTCAGCAAGGGTGTTGTTATCACTTGTGTCAATGAGTTTATATTTAACTGAACTGCTACCGCAGTTTAATACTAAAATTTTCATGATTTATTATTTGTTTTTTAAGCCTATAGCTTGGTTACATGTGATGATTACTGTTTTGAAAATATCTTCGGGGAAACATCCGCGAGAGAGATCGTTGACAGGAGCAGCGAGACCTTGTAGAACAGGGCCCACAGCTTGTACTCCGGCAAGGCGTTGAACGAGCTTGTAGCTGATATTGCCCACTTCGAGTGATGGGAACACAAGAACATTGGCATGTCCTCCCAATGGGCTATTAGGCGCTTTGCTGTTAGCAACGCTTGGTACTAGAGCGGCATCAGCTTGTAATTCACCATCGAGAATGAGTTCAGGAGCCATTTCGTGTGCAATTTTAGTAGCTTCGATAACTTTATCAATACGTTCATGTCGTGCACTACCTTTGGTAGAGAAACTGAGTATTGCAACACGAGGATCGATAGCTGCGATGTCGCGAGCTGTTTGTGCCGATGATATAGCGATTTGTGCCAATTCAGGAGCTGTTGGCTCCGGAATTACAGCGCAATCGGCAAATACGAGGATATCATCGGTGCCATAAGGAGATCCTTCAGGAAGCAACATAATAAATGCGCCTGAAACGACATTGATACCGGGTTGTGTTTTTATTACTTGGAATGCCGCACGCAACACATTTCCTGTAGTGTTCAATGCTCCGGCAACTTGACCATCGGCATCACTTGCTTTAATCATTAGGCATCCGAGATACAATGGATTTGCAGTTGTTAAGCGAGCTTCTTCCATTGTGATGCCCTTGCTTTTGCGTAGTTCAAAAAACATGGGAGCATAGCGATCGATAACAGTTTCATCGGCAGGATTGACGATTTTTGCACGACTGATGTTCTCAAGTTTCAAATCTTTAGCCATCGCAAGAACTTCAGTAGGATCTCCGATAAGAATAATGTCGGCAATACCTTCAGCGATAATGCGATCAGCTGCGGTTAATGTACGAGGTTCTGTTCCTTCGGGGAGCACTATGCGTTGACGTTGTTGCTTGGCTCTCTCGGTAAGCTTGTCAAAAAGTCCCATAATATGATAATGTGTATTTGTTTTAATTTAGTACTACAAAATTAAGATTAAAATGCCACAATTGGGCGAATAAAAAGCAGAATTTTATAAAAATCTTCATAATAAATCAAAGAAACGACACTTTTATATATTTTTTAATACTTACTATGTGTGATATGTGCTGAAAATGTTTTTAATTCGCAATATCAAAAAGATATTAGACAATCATAAATCTACATGGAAACTACAAAAAAGAAACTACTATTTGAATATGACATGAAAAGTGTGCCTGTCATGCTTTTGTGGAACTATATATCGACTGAAAACGGGTTAAACCAATGGTTTGCCGATGATGTAAAGATAGAAAATAAAGAATATGTTTTTACGTGGGGAAAAAGTTCGCAAACAGCTCATCTGTTAGGCGCTCGAACTGGGATTTATCTAAAGTTGAGATGGGAAGAAGATGCCCCCGGAGTTTATTTCGAGATGCGTATAACTGTTAATGAGCTCACCGATGCTACGATGTTGTCAGTAACAGATTTTGCTGAAGATGGCGAGGAAGAGGAAGTTGAGGATTTGTGGACCTCACAGATTGATACTCTTAAACGAATGTTAGGCTGCTGATAATAATGTATATAAAACAATAAACCCTCGCTATGCGAGGGTTTATTGTTTGGTAGTAGTTTTGATTACTTGTTTACTACGCGACGCTCTTTAATACGAGCTTTTTTACCTGTAAGAGCACGAAGATAGTAAAGTTTTGAACGGCGCACTTTACCATACTTGTTAACTTCAATCGATTCGATGAACGGAGATTCGATAGGGAAGATACGTTCAACGCCGATGTTGTCGCTCATTTTGCGTACAGTGAAACGTTTTTTGTTTCCTTCTCCTGAAATGCGGATAACAACGCCACGATATTGTTGGATACGTTCTTTGTTACCTTCTTTAATGCGATAAGCAATTGTGATAGTATCGCCGGGGCCAAATTCAGGATGTTGTTTGCTTACTTCTGGTGCAAAAGCAGCTTCAGCAACTTTAATTAAATCCATTTTCTTTTTGATTTTAAAATGTTAACATTACTCGCAATATTCACGGACTACCCATGTCTCGCCAGAGATTACGAAATCGCCGACAAAGATACAACTTTTTTTTCAAACACGCAACAAGCTAAAATATTAATGTCAAAAATGAGTAATCGCCGACGGAAAATATTTTTTTCAAAAAAAGTTGTGGGATTTTTTTGGCAGTTCAAAAATTATGCTTACCTTTGCATCGCAATTGCGAAAATAGCTCAGTTGGTAGAGCACAACCTTGCCAAGGTTGGGGTCGCGGGTTCGAGTCCCGTTTTTCGCTCAACGAGAACAATGAAATAATAACCCTCTTTTTAGAGATGTTAATTGCGAAAATAGCTCAGTTGGTAGAGCACAACCTTGCCAAGGTTGGGGTCGCGGGTTCGAGTCCCGTTTTTCGCTCTATTTTTTTTGTCTAAAAAGATGGGTTATGTCCGGGTGGTGGAATTGGTAGACACGCTACTTTGAGGGGGTAGTGGCCGTTCGGCTGTGTGAGTTCGAATCTCATCTCGGACACGTTTATTTAGCAAAGGAGAATCAATTTATTGGTTCTCCTTTGTTTTTTTTATATCTTTGCACGAACAAGGATATAGTTGCTTATTAATTATAAATATGAAACAAACAACAGAGATAGCAATACTTCCGTTCAAGGTTTTAGAATTGGCGGAAATTATAACAGAGAAGAAGCGAGTTTCTTTGGATGATGCATTATTCTATCTCTATAACTCTGATTTATATCATGATTTGATTAATCCTCAATTAAAGTTGTGGTATTATAGCGGACTGCAACTATA
>JAFXGB010000166.1 GCA_017520235.1 Muribaculaceae bacterium
CCAAATGAGCAGAGCCAATAATGTTGAAGCAAGACCACATGTTACTACTGCAAATGTGGGTGTCCACAACTTTTTATTGATGGGAATTGCATAGTCAAATAGGAATCCTAAGAACATCAAAACAGCACCAATTATAAACAATCGATTAACTCGCATATTTATATCTTTAACTTCCATCATCTTCATTCCTGCCCAAAAGCCTATAAGGACATGAGCAATTGAAGGTATCGTACTCAACAAGCCTTCCGGGTCAAGAGCTAATTTCACTCCATCAACTGTATCTTTATACATGTGGTCAACACCTAGGACAGCACGGTCAATAATTGAGATAATGTTATCTTCAGAGAATGCCAAACCATTTCCGCAAAGCAATAACACGCCATAGCCAATCAATAGTGTAGCCACTACCCAAAGGATGTGTTTACAGCGCAATAGCAATACTATTAACGAAGCAAATCCATAGCACAGTGCCAAACGTGGCATTACTCCTAGAATGCGTATTGTGTCAAACGAGTTTGCGGCTTCCAAGAATGATTTACCTCCTGCCATTCCATAACATAATTTGCTAAACCATGCTATAGCAAGACCTATTGCAAAAATCACAACTGTGCGACGAATGATTTTTACAAACAATGGCAATGACAATTTAAATTCAAATTTTCTCAATGAGATAAATGTTGAAATACCCATTATAAACATAAAGAATGGGAAAATCAAGTCAGTGGGTGTCAAACCATGCCATGGTGCATGTGCAAGCGGAGCATACATGTTGCTCCACGATCCAGGATTATTCACCAAAATCATACCTGCAATAGTGATACCTCGCAAGATATCAAGTGCAAGCATTCTTTGTTTAGGTTTCTTTACTGCTTCCGACATATTTTATTTAAGATTTAGCTTTTGTACAATCATTTACTAGATATGCGATAGATTTATATGGAATACCGCTATTAGTAGATAGCCCTATTTCACAAGTACGGCTATTAGAATATCCATATTTCACGCCAGCTTGCTCGATTTGTGGACGCAATTTACGCAATGCATATTTGTTCACTTCGGGCAACATAAAACCTTTATCGCCAGCAAATCCACAACAGCCCACTTCTGATGGTACAATTACATTGCGAGAACATTTACCAGCTAAAGCAATGATTTTATCAGCGAGTCCCATGCGACGAGTAGAACAAGTAATGTGAACTGCTATAGGCTCATCTATTGGGGTAAACTCCAATTCAGGAGCAAGGAAATCATGAATAAATTCAGCAGGTTCATATAAATACATGTTCTTTATGTGTTCACGCATACGGTGAAGACATGGACTTTGATCACAAAGAACAGGATATTTACCATTTTCTGAAGCTTCAAGCAATGCCTTTTCAAGTTCAGCTGTCTTGCGGTCAGCAATGTCAGGCATACCCTTACTTTCCCAGATAGTACCACAACACAAGTTTTTCATTCCTTTTGGGAATATTACCTCATATCCAGCTTTGTTACACAATGTTATGATAGTATCTACTAGTGGAGCGATTTTCTTGCCTTTCTCGCGAGAAACGCCCATCGTTTGATTTATACAACTTGGGAAATATACCACTTTCTTCGCGGCTGGTTTAACCACTTCTTTAGGAGAATAGAATGCTCCGGGAAGTGTAGGAGTCCACAATGGCACACCCACTTTGTGCAAAGCATTACCAATAGCATTTACCCCTCCTTCGCCTAGCACTTTTCCTGCAAAATTAGCGGTTGACAACACAGGGCGAAGCACACCTGTTATCACTTTCAAATTATTTGCAGCAAAGTTCCCAATCTTATAACCCATGCTTGTTGGAGGAAGACTTGCTTGACGCAAATCATGTATCATCTCTCCTGTGTTATTACCCATTGGACATGATGTACTACACAAGCCATCACCGGCACAAGTAGCATTTCCCAACAATTCAAATTGCTTTTCAAGGCGAGCCAAGCGAGCTGGGTCTTCACCAGTAGTTCTCAATCGTGTAATTTCACGTTGAGCGACAATGCGTTGACGAGCTGAAAGTGAATCAGAGTAGCCACAAGTTACGCAATTCACTTCACAAAAACCACATTCTATACATTTATCTACATGAGGATTTGTCAATGGTAGTGGTTTCAATCCTTTGATATAACATTCAGGATCATCATTGAATATTACCCCTGGATTAAGGATATTTTGCGGGTCAAATAGTTCTTTGATGCGTTTCATATATGACCACGCCTTTTCGCCCCACTCTTTTGCCACAAATGGAGCCATATTGCGACCTGTTCCATGCTCAGCTTTCAACGAACCATCATATTTATCAACGACAAGACGTTCAACAGCAAGCATGAGGTTTTTATATCGTTCGACTTCTGCGTCAGAATCAAACGATTGAGATATGATAAAGTGGTAATTACCCTCCAATGCGTGTCCATATATACAAGCATCATCATATCCATTTTCTTGGAGCAATGCTTGCAATTCGACAGTTGCCTGAGGGAGGTCCTCAATTTGGAATGCAACGTCTTCAATCAAAACAGTTGTACCCAAACGACGTGTACCCCCTACTGAAGGGAATATACCTGAACGGATTTTCCAATATTCAGAGTATTCTTCCGGCTTATCAGTGAAATAAGCAGGTTTATATAGGTTAAACGGTTTGAGGATTTCAAGTATCTCGCTTATATTTTTCTGCAACTCTTCAGGAGTGTCGGCCTTTGTTTCTGTTAACACTGCTGTCAAGTTTTCTCCGGTTGTGTCATTTACAGCCGAGAGTGATTTTTTATCTAACAATTCAGCACCAAACACCGGGCCTTTCTTCATTGCCACAACTGCTTCACATGCTTCTTTCAAATCGCTGAAATAAAGCATAGCACTTGCTGAACAAGGATAAAGATGAGAGGTGTTAACTGTAATTTCAGAAAGGAATGCCAATGTACCTTCAGAACCCACCATGCTGTGAGCAATAATATCAAATGGATCACGGAAAGTAACAAATGGCAACAAATTCAAACCTGTAACGTTTTTGATGCTATATTTATGAAGTATGCGATCAACCAACTCCTTGTCGGCACAAATTTCATCACGCAACTTCATGATACCATCAATAAATTCAGGCTTGATGCGTGCAAATAATGCACGTGAGCGATCATCGCCCGTGTCAAGCACAGTACCATCGGCAAAAACAATTCTCACCGACTTAAGAATTTTATCACTATTGGCATGTGTACCGCAGTTCATCCCTGATGCATTGTTTATCACAATACCTCCCACCATCGCCGATTTCTTTGATGCGGGGTCAGGAGCAAACATGCGTCCATACGGAGCCAAATATTCATTTACTCGACTACCGATAATACCCGGTTGAAGAGTAATAGTGGAAACATCGGGAGAGATAGAATATTTCTCCCAATGTTTTCCTGCTACTATTAGAATTGAGTCACTAATGGCTTGTCCTGATAAACTTGTTCCTGCTGCTCTAAACGTTACAGGCAACTTATGTTTTGTTGCTGTGGCAAGTAACTTAGAAACTTCTTCTTCATCTTTTGAGCGCACAACAATTTGAGGTATCTTACGATAGAAACCGGCATCAGTACCCCACGCAAGACGTCGAAGATCATCGGTGTAAATGCGATCTTTATCAACAAACTTTTTAATATCGTCAATATACTGTTTATAAGACAATTCCATAGAGACTATTTTTAATCTTAGTTATAAAGATAATATTTTTTTGATTTTTCTTTAAACGCATCAACATCCTTGTTCCAATAGTCAATGATGTCAGCGACTTTATAATTCTTTGAGAACTTGATGCGTATTTGATCTGTACCACACACTTTGTCAAACATGTTCCAACGGTTACCAAGTGTTCCTTGACCATCTTCGTCAAGAAGTCGCTTGTCGGGGTACATCTCCGCCAAAATTTCCATTGCGTGGAATTGTACCATTGTCAATTCACAATCAAGAACATCTGTTACATAAAGTTGAACCCCTTGAAGGTTTTCTCCTTTACCCACACTATAATAAGGTTTAATGTGGATAGGACGGAACATGATACCTTTAAGATTCAATGCATTCAATCTCTTGCAGAATTCATTTGCATCAATCCATGAAGCACAAATCAATTGGAACGGCATAGTGTAACCAACACCGATTGAAACAAAGTACAATTCTCCAATAATACCTGTTGTTGGGTAATAGATTGCTGATTGTGGATATGGTTGGTGAGGAGAAGGAAGAATCCAAGGCATGCCTGTTTGGTCAAATGTCATGTAACGATGCCATCCTTGCATGGGCACAACTGTCAATTTTGTTTTCTTACCGTCCTTCAACATCCCATCATTTAGCATTAATGCAAGTTCACCAGGAGTTAAGCCATAAAGATAAGGAATTTCAAATTGGCTCACCAATGAGAAGAAACCTTCTTCCACAAGATTACCCTCAACTTTCAAACCTGAAAGAGGATTAGGACGGTCAAGCACCATGAATTCCTTATTATTTTCAGCACATGCCTCCATACACAAGCCCATTGTACTGATAAATGTAAATGAGCGACAGCCATTATCTTGAATGTCATAAACAAGGACATCTACATCAGCAAGCATTTCAGCCGATGGTTTCTTGTTTTTCCCATACAAAGAATAAACTGTTACACCTGTTGCTGCATCAGTATAAGTTGCAACTTTTTCACCGGCAGGTATATCTCCACGCACACCATGTTCAGGACTATAAAGCGCAGTGAGTTTCACTCCGGGAGCATTTGCAAGGATATCTATTGTAGAAACAAGATTATTATCCACACCACTTGGATTTGTAATCAACCCCACACGTTTCCCTTTCAATTGCTCAAAGCCACCCTCACGAAGCGTTTCAACACCGGGTTTTACTTGTGCAGAAGCTACCATTGCCACAAAGGCAATGGTTAGCATCATTATTTTCTTTAACATAGAGTTCATCTATTTTTATTCTTCTTTTGATTGAGCTTCTTTAGCACCATATTTGGGATCGATGTGACGACGCACAAGTGCAGTTACAATCCAAGTTGCAACATTACATGCAAGTACCCACCAGAAGAACATGATGTAAGAGTTACCAAGAAGACTTTCTTTGATGAAACCTGCAGCCATACCTGGAAGCATCATACCAAGAGCCATGAATGCTGTACAGATAGCATAGTGAGATGTTTTATATGGTCCATCAGCAAAGTACATCATGTAAAGCATAAATGCAGTGAAACCAAATCCGTAGGCAAATTGTTCAAGAATGATTGCAGAGAAAATCAACATGCGGTCTCCCCACAATGCATAATCAGGTTGAACGTTTGAAAGAATGATGTAAGCTACACAGTTTAGAGATGTAGCAAGAGCCATTGGCCAAATCCATTTTTTCAAACCGCCATTTGAAGCGCAAATACCACCAATAATACCACCAATAGTTAGACCTACGATTGCAAGCGTTCCATAAGCAAAACCTACTTCGCCTTGAGTCATTCCAAGACCTCCGGCATCACGAGATGCGAGAAGGAATGGTTGACAAAGTTTTACAACTTGAGCTTCTGGAAGACGATATAAAAGCATGAACAACATTGCAAGAAGCACATGTTTCTTTTGGAAGAATGTTACAAATGAACCTGAGAATTCTTTCACTATATCACCAACACTTTTTTTCTTCGCATCACCTTGACCTACAGCTTTATCAGCAGCAGGAGCTGGAAGGATAAATGCATGATATACAGAAACGATTGCAAAAAATGCTGCACAAATGATTACTGTATATTTCCATGCAATAGCAACATCACCTGTTTGAGTTTGAATGAAACCGGCAAGCATTACAAGACCACCTTGACCAAACACGTTTGCGCAACGGTAGAATGTAGAACGAATACCAACGAACATACTTTGTTCTGCTGTATTAAGAGCAATCATATAGAAACCATCTGATGCAATATCGTGTGTAGCAGAGCAGAATGCAGTAATAAAATAGAAGAACAAGCACACCATGAACATGCTCACAGGAAGTCCCTGTGCAATTTCTTCTTTGTTAGGCAATGGAAGTGTGAATGCAATAGCAGCAAGACCCACCGCAACACAGATTTGCATTGTTACTGTCCACCAACGTTTTGTTCGAATGATGTCCACAATAGGACCCCAGAAAGGCTTAATTACCCATGGCAAATAGAGCCAACCTGTATAAAGAGCAGCATCGGTTTCTGACATACCGAGCTGAGTGAAGAGTACCATTGTCACCATATTGATGAAGATGAATGGTATACCTTGTGCGAAATAGAGCGTTGGAATCCAAGCCCATGGATTGCGTTTTGTTGCTTTACTCATTATCTGATTATGATTTATTGTTTATTAATATAATTTCTTTATTGATGCATCAATGAAATAATGCAATAGTATTTCTTCATAAGTATAGCCTTTAGCTCCCATTACGGCAGCACCTATTTGGCATAGACCTACACCATGTCCCCATCCGGCACCTTTTAAAGTAAATGTTGAGGGAAGTCCATTTGCATCATTTTCACCTTTTTCAACTACGAAAGCTGAGCTATACAAGTGAGAAGGTGATAATGTGCGACGAATTTCAAGTTCTTTACCTATTGTAAGCGTCTTTTTAGTACCAACGATTTTCAATTTATAAAGACGACCTGATGTACCTCGAGCAATGGGAATAAGGTCAACGATATCGCCATAATCCTCTCCTGAACGTTCTCGAACAAGTTTAGAGATTTCTGCTTGAGTATAATCTACTTTCCAACGATAGAAATCAGTTGTTTCTTGATCATAATTATTCAAAACTTGTGAAAGGATCTCAGCATCAGCTGTGTTACAGTGAGCTTCAGGACGTGAGAGTATCCATTCGCGAGCGTTTTCCTCAACTGTCAAATCAGGAAAATCTGTTTCATTCACACCATCACGACGAGCGACAAGGTAATTGTAATGAACAGGTTCCCAACAGTTTTCAAATTCTTCATACACGCCACCACAACATTTAGAGAAACGTGCATCACATAGGTTTTCACCATCCATGAGCACTTGTCCTCTTGTTGCCTCAATAGCTTTTGCTACTTGAGGAGTTGATGCACGAGTGATACCTTGATAACGTTGGCAATGGTCATCGGCACATACATCGAAATTTATGTGGTCTTCACGATCATACCATTTTATCAACTCTCCCTCTTTGTTTTCTGCTGCAACATATTTTTCACCTGATGACTCAATGCGTTTATTTTTATCAATTTGTGCAAGCAACCAACTGCGAGAAATAACAGCATGAGCCTTAAGCAATTCAAGTGATGCAGTAGCACTCATTTCCGAAGAAATTACGCTGAGCAAATAGTCTTCTACGCCAAGTATATTCACCGGAGTGATTTTTCCATGCTCAACAATTAATTTGAGTGCACCTTTAAAACGTTGAACTTCTTTACGTTCCCAGTGGAAATTTACTCCAATAGTAACATCTTCAAGTTCAAAAGAAGCTGATGCTTCATCAACAGGGATAAACTCTAATTCTTGATATTTCTCGTTATTCCATAAAATAACATTACCATCGGTGGTAGCAACTTGGCTACCACTGACGGTTTTATCAAGAACACTAAAAGTTCCGTCAAGTGTAAATTTCACTTCGGCGGCACTCATAATGCCGACCTTAATCTTAGGTTCTTCCATTAAAGAATCTTTACTTAATCTTGTTCACAATATCTTCAACAGCTTCGTTACTCAAACAAAGCTCATCAAAGATTACTTTAATTAATTCTGCATCAACTTTGTTGAAATCCTTTTCAAGTGGAGTAATAAATACACCACCCATATCTACTGATGCAGGACTAAGCAACATCTTGTCATCACCTTCTGTTCCATAGAAAGATGGACGATGTTGTTTGCGTGGGATCACAACAAGTCTAACACCTGCTGGAGTTGCAAAACAAAGCAAATTCATCATTGGCTCTTTTTCTCCCTCAGGAACAGGGATTGCATCATATAGACGAGTAAACAAACGTTCTCCTGCTTGAGGATCTTTTGAGTCAATAACAAATACGTTAAGAGGCAATGATTGACATGCAGCGAGAACAGCATCACCATCTGTTGCAATTGTCTTTAGTTCAGCGTTTTCAAGAGCATCTCCAATTGTAAGGAAGTCGCTATTTCCTGCTTGAAAGTGCATATGATCAGGAGCTGATGCACCACACTTAGGCCCATTATAGAACACAGTGTATCCATCAAGGTCATGTGCTAGCGACATCATATCAGCAATACGACCTTTTATCAATTGGTCAACGTGCCCCATATCAGGTATAGTCAAATGACGAGGGAAAATAGGGAATGGGTTGATAAGAATAATATAACCATTTCCCCACTCTATTCCACGTTGAACAGTTGGACGATTTTCAGCGCAAAGGAAGCACTTGCGTTCTTTCAAAGATTTAGCATCAACTTTAGCCGATGACGAAACAATGCGTGTAGGGTTAAATTGCACTTTTATCTTCATTCCGTCAACAACAAGTTCTTTTACTTTAACGCCTTCAAGTGCTTTAAAATTATCGGCAGCAGTTTGCCATTCAGCCAACTGCTCACCGATAAATTTATTTACTAATTCAGTATTAACCACGACCGTAAGGAATTATTTGTTTTTGTTTAATTCAACACGAGCTTGAAGTTCCCAAGTACGGATACGGTCCTTGTAAAGGTTGTTTGCATTAGTCTTGTTGATATCCAAAGCGTGGTCAGAGTTATCTTCCCAACGACGACAGTAGTAAACTACATCATATACGCGGCCTATTTGATAACGACGAGAGAATGCAAGACCAAGTGCATAGTCTTCACCATAACTTGTATTAGGCACATTGATTTCACGAAGCATTGGAGTATAGAATGCACGTGGAGCACCAAGACCATTGATACGAAGTGCATTATTGCGACCATTTTCTGGAGTCCATTCTTTGTGATCGATTACACCAGGAGGAATCATTTGCATATTGATGTCAGTAAGCATATAAGTACCTACTACCATTGAGCAATTTTGTTCATAGAATGCTGCAACCATCTTAGCAAGAGTATTTTCATCAGAGTAAACGTCATCTGAGTCAAGTTGAACTGCAAATTTACCACATTTAGGATGATTTACACCCATGTTCCAACAACCACCGATACCAAGGTCATCACGTTCAGGAATGATGTGGATAAGACGTTCGTCATCTTTGAATTCATCGATAGCCTCTGTTGTACCATCGGTAGAACCATTATCAATAATAATGAGATTAAATTTAAAATCTGTTTTTTGTGCAAGAACACTCTTGATTGCATCACGAACTGTGCGAACACGATTACGTACAGGTATGATAACAGATGCTTCATATTCAAAATCACCTTGGTTGAAGTTAATTTCTTCAAATTTTGGTTCAAGATAACCACCGATTTTTTTGAGGTGATCAGTACAAGCTTGTTCCATTTCAATTTGCACGCCACGGTTTTTAGGATCAACATAGCTAAAGTGAGATTCACCTTCAGTTGTTACAGGAAGTGCAATTTCGGTGTAAAGATATTCGTTGATGTGAACGAGATCCCCTTGACGAGAAACTTTCAAACGAAGGTCATAAAGACCGGCTGCAGTATATTCTGCATCAATTTCGGCAGCAGCAGCTTTCAAAGCGTTAGTATTGAAGAATAGAACTGAACCAAAATTGAAATCATCACGCAAAGAACCAAATTGATAGTCAATTACAGGAGCGTTAGTTTTTTTACCTTCAACGATTTGATAGTTGTCGGCATATACCATAGCTGCTTTTGAGTCATTAGCAAGACGCACCATGCGTTCAAGTGCCAAATAACCCATAACAAGATTGTTATACTTAGTATAAAGTAGAGTGTAATCGCCTTCAGAAGCGTTAGCGATTTTTTTCATGGTAGCTGAGCTATTAAGTGTATCAATAGTGATAACTTCACATCCTTCTACTGCAACATTTGCATCAGAAGCAAGAAGGAAAATTTTTGATACTAAAGCATTTTGACGAAGGCCGTCAACTGTTGCTTTCACTTGCTGAGCATCAGCACAAGGAATAAAACAATTGATAGTTTTCATGAATAATTTAATTTATGATTATGAATAATTTTATTTATTATTTTTTGTCTTCAAAAAATTCCAAAATTTGGCTCATTAATGATGCTTGCGCTGTTGTATCTGTGATTGTTTCAAAGGGGAAACCTATCACTACTGTACGATACTTGCCAGCATCAAATGCTGTTCCTGCTACTAAGTTGTTTTCACTATATCGCATTATGGTGGCTCCTTTTTCTTTATCTGATGGATAAAAACTATCAGGAGATTCCACTACATAACATTCTTCATTCAATTGATTACTAAATGTACTATGCCAATTTTCAAATTGAGGGAAACGAGATTGTACCTCATAGACACTACCCATTACAGCCGCTTGATCAACACGCCATTTGTAGCCTAACACCTCTGAAGCAAATGCCTTATCTGCATCAGTAGCTCTTGGATTGTCCCACAAATCAGTTGCGACATAAGCTCCAGACACAAAAATATCACCTCCTGCATTACAGTGAACTGTTATCTTTTGTTGCAATGCTTGTGGGAATGTTTTATAACGAGAGCCATATACTCCACGTCCCACAATTATCTCTTTTTGTTTTCCTAATATCAAGTCAATAGGGCCTTGATATATTTCATTTGATGACATATATGCCTCTACGCTTGATGAAATAAATGAACGACCGGCAGCGACAATAGCAACGCCATGATTGTAGGCATAATCAAATGTGTTACCTGCAATTACCATCGTTTCATAATTGGCTTGACTTGCTCCAAATCCAGCAGCATCATCATCCATCCAAGGAATTTCGCGACGGAACTCATATTGTGAACCAATGAAACTAATGTCGTTTATATAAGGAACGCCATGATCCTTTGTGTCATTAAACCCGGCAATAAGACCTGATTCAAATGTATCAGGACCAGAAATGCGAGTAAAACCATTAACAACAAGCA
>JAFXGB010000167.1 GCA_017520235.1 Muribaculaceae bacterium
GAGCTAAGATATTCTCATCTTTCACACGATAATATGCACGCCATGAGCTATCAGATTCTTGCGACAACACCGGACGACGTGCCGACTTGGCAATCTCAACGCGTATCACTACCGCGCCACCCTCAGTTTTGAAAGCCGTTATCTCTGGCGACTGTGCCGGTCGGCAATACATCTGCGCCGCTTGCTCAATCATGTATATATCCTCCTCATTTCGTACACCGGCGATATTTCCATTATCCTTGACACCAATGAGCAATCGCCCGCCATCATTATTGGCAAATGCCGACAAGCTACGAGCTATTTTGCGTGCATCGGAAATGGCAAACTTAAAGTCCTGATGTTCATGTTCGCCTTCTTCGATGAGACGCTGGATATAGAACTTCCCCCTTATCGCCTTGATATCCTTCATTGTGCGAAAACTATTATTCGGGATAAACAAGTTGCTGAGGTGTTATACATTCGAGCACCTCTGACAGATAACGTCGAGCCTCGGCCTTAGCCTCCGCGAGATTCATATAGGTGTAATTGCCGCAATCACGAGCCGTAGCTCCCGGTATATCGCCTTCAAAATCGGCAATGAAAGCAAATGTCTCACGCATCAATGGCAACACATCCTTTGACGACAATTCACCATTTACCAACAGGTAATTACCGGTGCGACACCCCATGGGTCCCCAATAGATGATGCGTTCCTTCCATTGTGGATGATTACGCAAAAAAGTAGCTGCAAGATGCTCAATGGCATGCAACGCCTCGCCCGATAATGCCGGCTGACGATTAGGCTCCGTCATGCGTATATCAAACGTTGTTACCACATCGCCCGACGCCGTAACATCGCGACGCGACACATATATCCCACGCAACAGCGTGAGGTGATTGACCGTAAAACTTGCTATCTTTTCCATCGCTGTATCATATTGATGTTACCACCATTTTCAATGCTTCAAACGTGTGCTTGGGTGCATCTTCCCAAAAGTTCTCATATTGGGCAATGTTATCATCACCGCCGGGAGTGTCGCTGATAACACGCACACAGAAAAACATCACATTCTTCAAATAACACACCTGTGCTATCGATGCCGATTCCATGTCAACAGCCATCACATCGGGGTGCACACTCTTGATGCGTTCCACCTCCTCAACTTTTGACACGAAGATATCACCGGAGCATATCAAGCCATGCTTGATGCGAGGATTGTCGTTAAGACATGGTAATGCCGAGATCTCAGGCACCGAAGTGAAATAGCGCGGACACCCTGCAGCATCGCCCCACTCTGTTCCGGGACCACACCACACATCGTGATAAGCCACTCGATCACCCACCACCACATCAAGGATACCGGCACCACCGCCTGCGCCTCCTGCTACACCGGTGTTTATCACCAGGTTGGGGTGAAAATTTTCTATCATCGTCAATGCGCCGATAGCCGCATTTACCTTCCCTATGCCACACTGCATAGCGGTAACATCATGCATCCCTATCTTGCCTGTGTGAAACGCTATATCATTAAGAGTAATCACTGAGTGATTTTCTATCAAGGGCAACAAGAGTTTCAACTCTTTACCCATCGCTACTATTATCCCTATCTTCATAATCACCAAAAAATATATTACAAAATTACAAAGGATAATTGAAAAAGGAAAAAGCAAAGAGGAAAAAGCAAAAAGAAGAGCTTTACAAGCACACCTAAGCCATTGACTATCAACAAAACAAGCGGCTCACTTAGATTAGGGGAGCTGGCGCAAAGCGACTGAGGGGTATTCAACAAAAAGCTGCTCCACTAATGTAGGGGAGCTGTCACGAAGTGACTGAGGGGTATTCAACAAAATGCTGCTCCACTAATGTAGGGGAGCTGTCACGAAGTGACTGAGGGGTATTCAACAAAATGCTGCTCCACTAATGTAGGGGAGCTGGCGCGAAGTGACTGAGGGGTATTACTTTTAAAGCCGATTCTAGTATATCGTACCCTCTCCCGGCTTCGCCGTAACATTGTACTTTGAATATTATTTCTACCCCCTCGGCACTCCGTGCCACTCCCCCTGCTCCAGGTGGAGAGCAATTTAGTACTCCTAACTTATTGAATACCAACACAAATAGCTCTTCCCCTAAAATAGAGGAAAAGGAAAAAGCAAAGAGGAAAAAGCAAAAAGAAGAGCTTTACAAACACACCTAAGCTATTGACTATCAGCAAAAACAAGTTCCTCCCATAGGTTAGGGGAGGTGGGGCGAAGCCCCGGAGGGGTACGAGAAGCATATCCCGGGAGGGGTATAAAAAATTAAGGGTGGCACACTTCACAGCGAGCCACCCTTCACTAATTTTAGATATATTAAAAACTACTACTTTTTCAAGAACTTGATAGGAGCATAGTTATTAATGCGCAACATGTAATAACCTGCTGCCAAATCATCAACTGCCACAGTCATCACTTGTTCGCCATTACATTCAAATGCCTTAACATTTACACCGGCAAGAGAATAGATCTCAACATTCTCGATAGCCTCAGCACACTTGATTGTAATTGAAACAGTTGCAGGGATAGGATATACACTGATTTCAGCTGTCAACTCAATATCCTCAACACCTGTGGGGAGATTTTCGTGTGTTACAGCAGCGTCCAATGTAGCATGACGTTGAGCATAAATCTTGCTGTTTCCTTCTTCTGCCAAAGCGATCACTGACTTTGGTGTTGCATCACCTTCAGGCTCAACATCATTGACAACTTTTTGAGGAATACCTGCAGCATAGTGAGCCACCACATAATATTCACGCTCATTAATCATGTCAGGAGTCTTGATTTCATATTCTGTGCCAGCAGCACCTGCATAATATCCCATATAGTATTTTTCAAACCAATATACATCAGGATTATTCTTAGGCTCTTCCTCAGCAGTACTTTTGAACTCAAATGTTCCAGGAATCTTACCACCATAAAGTGCGCCACAATCTACATATCCATTGGCATCAGCAGCAAATTTATTAGTGTAATTGGTACCATCATTGGTCTTAGCCACGTGGATAGTGTAATATGACACCGGCTCTTCTCTACCTGTTTCTGTAAAATCAGGCTCTTGAATATTCATTGCCACTTGATATACATCCCAGTAAGCATCAGCGCGGTCAGGGAGCTCCGGATTGCCATCTTTGTCAAATGAAGGTTTACCGTCTTTATCGGCATCCCAGTCACTCCATTGCAAAGAGCGATAAACCACAGCTTGTCCTGCAGGAGCCATCGGCACATAAGTATTATCATCTTCGGCAATAGCAGGAGCTGATTGATGTGTTTTACCTACATTAGTGCCTGACGCGCCCTTGAATATTGTTACTACTTGTGCTATATATGAATTAGCTTCAGAACGATCAAGATCTTTATATAGTACTGAATATGTAGTTGCTCTATCATTGTGAGGTAGATTGATAACTCCATCTACTTCACCATCGGCATCTTCACCCTCAGCAGGATACACAACATTACCATATTTATCATACAATGTCAATTGATATTTTTCAATTTCATATGCATTATCGGCACCTGCTGTTCCATAACCTTGAATAAGAGGGAATGAAACTACTGCATCAAAACGATCAAGTTCAATAGCATCTTCCGGAACTGCACCCGATTCCGTATCACGATGCAATTCATTTCCATTTGCATCTTTATATATCGGGAACATATTGATGCTTACCTCAGGCGTAGGGAACGTATTTGAAGCGGTGATACGATACTTAGCAAAGCGAATTCCGGGAACATATTGATAGATAAACATACATTCGGCATACTGTTGGATATTTTCTTCAGTTATCATCACAGTTTCTGTAGCATTACCTTCGGCATCAGTAGCCAATGTAATTGTCTTGCCAGGCCACAACTCTGTTCCATCCATGCGACCAAGCTCAGCAAACATCCACACACCATTGGCATTAGCATA
>JAFXGB010000168.1 GCA_017520235.1 Muribaculaceae bacterium
ATAAAGCATGTGGATCTGTGGAATCATAATGTGGAGTTCCTGGAGCAGGAGGCTGTGTGGGACCGCCCGGCGGTGTTCATAGAGTTTTGCCCTATCAAGTGGGAGGCTCAACAGCGTGGTGTGTCTTATCGCGCGGAGCCGTTGGTGCGTCTGCATATCGTTACGGACTGGGTCGAGAGGCTCGACACCCAATTAGACGAGTCGCTGACTGATGAAAGTGAAGTCGAGAGTGCGCTTGATGAGCTTTCGTTATCGGAGGCGATACATGGGGTTATCGGTTGTTTGGATGGCGAATCGTTCTATGGATTTGATATTGTGGAGACAGCAACCAACCACAACCATGAGGATATCGTGGAAAGTATTGATACCTACCAATGTGTGGCATATAGGCAATTTTTTAATTTAAATAAATGCCCTCATTGAATTTAATGGCAAAAACTTTTTTTATTTAAAAATTGTTTTTATATTTGCAACAAATAACCCAATTAGCCAGGCCTGGGGTGCGAAAGCATAGGGCGTGGCTTTTTTTATACGTTATGGCGTATAATTTTTAGTCCATTACCCTCTTTTAATGCACAAATAATCGCTTTTACGACAATCTCCGTTGTAAGAGGATTCTGTTTAACCCATTCTATTCCTTTTATTATTCTTTCAGGGGAATACATAGATGAATCATGAAAATACAAGCAAATTGTATCTGATTTAATTTTTACATCTTCACGAATATTGTACCTTAATAATTGCTCATTTTTGGCTTTTATGGCATTCCCATAAAAGTCCTTTAACTTGGTTATAGATTTAAGATCCATCACCACCCCATCAAAAATCATATCAAGGGATGAAAGCTGATTCCCATTGTTTCCAACTTTACTTTCGTTATTAAATATCACAGAGTGTCCGCTCTCAAAGGCAAGTTGCATAAATTCACGTTCAAGATCATCACCGGTTAAAGTCCCATTAAAGTATCGTACATTATCGTTTGGATGGGTATTATGTCCTATGTGAGTAGCTTTAACCCCACCTGTGGTTTCGTTAAATTCAACATCGGTATAGTTCTTGTCCTCTTTCAACCTGTTGTAAATAGTACGATTGAATTCTTTCCGAGTTGTATCTCCGATTACTTGTTTGTCCTGTTCCGGAACTTTGTAATATGGGTGCCTATCGGGGAAGATACGCATGGACTTACCTGGATTGAAGCGGAAGATTTGTCGCTTAGCGCCATCGGTGCAGTTCTGACCGCGCTTCATCGCGAGTTCAGGGTCAGACATGGGGTACTTGGACTTGCGTACCTGTACTGCAGTACAACGGCAGTTCCACCCATTAGGAGGGAGGAAGGAGTCCCAAAACGGATCATCGATGGGCAACGTAGTGTTGTGCAGTATGGCATGCTCTTCGCGTACATGGGAGTCTGCAGCAGTGCGATATTGCAGATAATAGTCGTTCCCATTCTGCTCAAACTCGTGCCATCGTACCGCCATTTGCGAAGCAGCTACAGCCTGGTTATACTCTGCACGCAGGTAGTTGTGGTTGTAGCGGTCGTTTATCTTTTGAACGTCGTTTAAAAAGCGTTCAAACGGCTTTATAGAGCCGTCGGAATTAGTGAGCGACAATCCCACCTCCCTCAATGCATGAAAGGTCTTGAAGCCTGAGAACACAAATGCATTATTCTCCAACGCATAGGTAAGAATTTCCGGTACCTCTTGCGTTATAGAGGATGATATCGCATTGCGCAATACCCCGAAAGTCTCATTTATGAGAGCTTGCCCCTCAGGAGAAGCAAGTTGTGAGGAGTTAAATTCTTTCTCCCGGAATATGCTCTCAGCCATGGCGATAAACTTGCTGTCGTCAAAAGCCGGACGTTTTTTGTCGTCGGCAAACGTTGACGGCAGTTCATCCCCATAGAGAGAAGCTATTGCTTGGTTGAACGCCCGGTATTGATGGCTAAGACTCAGCCCCGGGCGTTTTAGAAAAAACTGTCGGGGTTGATTTCCTTAGCCAATGTGGGAGCCGAGCCACTCGGTCGGCGCTCTCCGACGGGGATTGAATATTTTTCGATGAAATATTCAGGATCTATGTCATATCGGTCGGCAATCATCGTCTCGATAGCCACCTGTTGCTCCGGTGTATAGTCGATAGAATAATCCCAATCGAAACGCAGCCCTTTGACGGGGAAACCATCAGCCACCATGCGCGGTAGCAGCTGGTTATTTATCATGTCGCGTATCATGTCGCAATCGGCTTCTACAAGGTTTTGGAATACCTTGAGATGGGTTTCAGATTGCGAGAGCGATGATCCATCCTCAATGGTCATTGTTTGACCGATTATAAGTTTTGACAGCTCGGAATTCGCGCGATCGATGCGACGGTCATACACATTGAAAGCATCACCCTTGGCATTCTCCACAAGTTGAATTTCTGTGCCTTCGTCAAACACGGCAGAGAAGTTATGCCCCATCTGTTGCAACATCTCATGAGCGTCATCCACCGCCTTTTGGTCCCGTGCATTGACCTTGGCAATGCGCAATGGCATTCCGAAAATCTCCGAGAAATTGTCCCAGAAAGCGAGTGCATTGCGCTTGGCGATCACTTGTGGCGCCGCTTTGAGGTATAGCCCGAGATTGTGAGAGTCCCCGACCTCAATGAGCGACGATATGTAGGGCTCAACCCGATACTCGATACCTGATTGCCAATTCTCCCCTTCGTTCATTACTACACGCCCGTATTCAGGAATCACGTGTTTGCGCGGGATAAGAGTAACCGATGAGTAGATGCGTTTGCCGGACGCATCGTTCACTGCATCCCCAAGCTCGATGAGCGAGTGTCCCCAATATACCGACTCAAGCGCATATCGGAGCAGCGATTTAAACCATGGCGCATCGAATAGCTCAGTAGCTTCCTCTACCTCAATACCGTCAGACTTGACAAGGTGGAAAGAGCGTGCCATAACGAAGCCACGACGCTGAGCGACACACCCTGATAGGTGCAAGTCAATCTCAGTATCACGATATATGTCATATAGCGCACATCGCACAGGGTGTTCTACACTGATGGCATATTGCCAAGCCTGACGCCATTTACCCACATCCTTGCGCGTGAGCGCGGCAGTGTGTTGTTTTAGAGCGTCGATGAGTGCTTGACGTTCGCGAGCTTTTGCAGCACGAAGCATGAGAGCTGCATTGTTAATGTCGTTAGAGCCTCTAAGGTCTTTAGAGAATATGTTCTTTAATTTCTTGAGCATGATATTTATTGGTCAAATTAGTCTAATTAGTCAAATGGTGCGGGGATCCACCGCAGACATATCGGGTGTCGAGCCTCTCGACCTACCAGATGTTACGTTGTTTCTTGTCGGAAGAATAGCGGGTACTGCCTATAGGTCTTTCCCCTGTGCTTGTTATTACCGTGGCAAGCGGAAGCCCTGTAGGCACTATTTTCCCGTTTGCCACACCCTCCAGCCACTTAATGGCACGCTCGTACCGCTCTTTGCGGATCTCTGTCCCCATCTTGCCGGGTAAGGACGCCGACATGTGATAAAGTGCGATGTCGCAAGTGTACATAACGATGAGTGGTTGCCGGGCGTCATTTGAGCCAAATATTTTCTCTGTGTCAAACTTAGGATTCAGGTACCCGGCAATCTCGGCTTGCGCTTGTGCTTCGGCTGCAGCTCGCACCTCTTCAGAGACTTGCGAGATAACCTTCAGCGCCGTTTCCCCAATCACTACACGATAATCGTAGTCATTTATGAAAGCCATACAAATTGAGATTTGAGAGTTATACTGTGATGTGCAACGCAAGTTTCTCGAAGTCATGAATGGTAGTTCCACGGCGGAAGCGTCGCGAGTCGATAAGCTGCTTGAGACGTCGTTTAGAAACGACCTTGAGATTGCCGTCAAGAATGAGGACGAAGTAGCGCAGCCCTGTGAGCGCTGACAGTTCGTTAGCCTCACGTATCGCACGACGGAGGCGACGATTGAATAGAATGTTTTTGATTTTCTTGAGCATAGTGAAATTAGTCTTATTAGGCGGCGAGTCGCCGCTGACATTTTAGTTAACTTATGGGTAAGAAATTGGGTTCCGAGCCTCTCGGCTTACCAGGCGTTTTTGGGCGATGGGCGGCGGGCGAAGCGCGGAGTAATAGACTGCTGGCGTGTTGAGCGCTGAAGCAGATATATCGCCCCCTCGTCGGCATCCGGCGCATCGTCATGCGCCCGCGAGCCACGCTCGAGCGACAGCGTTTGGTCAATGCCCACCTGCATATCGGGCGTGTCACGCAGAGCCTCGTTGTAATAGACAAACCCACGTTCCCACAGCGGAGATACCGCCTCGATGCGTTGCAGCTTGTCCGGTTTTTTGCGCTTGTCGGCAGAGATAGGCAACTGATAGCCACGAGCGTTCCCCTCGGTGGTGAACTCGTCAAGGATGATGTCCTGCATGAAATTGGACTCCATGAAAAAGCGGATAGCCACCTTGTCGCGTGTCGCCTCATAAAGATTGTAGAGCCAACGCACCATACCCGACACCGTGTCCTGGCGGACATAGCAGTCAATAAGGTGCAACTCGTTGCCCACCTTTCCCCAAAGGCGCGATGCCTTGTAGTCATTGGCAGTCGTTGACTTAAACGACGGGTCGGTATAGCATACCAGCGCATCGTACTTCTCCAATGGCAGCACCTTCTTGAAGCGTATCCACTCATGGCGGAATATCGAGCCGGCGATAATGGGATTGTGCATCATCTCCTTCTCCCATGCTCGGTAGCCCACGAAGTCGCGGTACTCCTGCACCTCCTCGCGTGTCCACTTGTCGCGCCACACCGGGTTACCCTCCTTGTCGATAGCCTTAACCTCAGAGACATGCACGCCACGAGTGGCGGCGATGTTGGCGAGAACGGAGGTCTTGGAGATGAGATTGCCCACCATGATAAAGCGACCACGGCCGACATCGAGCGCACCAAACAGCGCCTCCTTTACCCATGCCGTCATCTCCTCGACACGCTTAGGGTTACGGCAAAGCTCGTCATCATCAAGGTCGTCAATGGAGATATAGTCCGGACGAGCCTCACGCTCACGCAGACCGCGTGGCGATTGTCCACGCCCACACGCAAGGAACTTAACCCCTGAAGCTGTGCGGAACTCTCCTTGTAGCCACGAGCCGAGATTTTTCTGTACCCCGAAATCGTCAATGATACGTTGGTTGTATTCGAGCTCAGCCTGAATATCAGAGAGCAGTCGCACTGCAGCATCTTCAGACTTGCCCACTACGACCATAAAATTAATGAGTCGTTGTGGCTGGAACATGAGCCAGAGCGGAATGAAAATGTTGATGTGGGTAGACTTCGCGTGAGCGCGTGGCCACTTGAACACGGCTTTTAGATTAGCCGAACTCTTAATCCTTGCAGCAGCGGCATTATGAAATGGCGCATTGTGAATGACACGCACGATCTCCCCGGTAGTTTTATCCCTTAGCGAGAGAAAATGCGGGAAATAGTACTCGCAGAACTCGGCATAGTTGCACAACAGCCGTCGGATGCGACGTCGTTTTTGCGAAGGCGTCTCTGCTACCGTAACAATAGTTGTTAACGACTGCACATCACGGCAATGTTCTCTCCAGAGGGATATCGCTTTTTTTACTTCAGAAGATGAAACAGCCATGGGAGAGGTTATTTAGACATTTGCTCAGCGACAAAGTCGTCTTGCAAGCGGTTTATAATCTTGAGCAGCGCCGGTGTAATCTCTGTGTCGGTCTCGGCACGATGACGCAGATACTCATTGAATTTCATAAACGTTTCGATGTTATCGACTACCGAAGCCTTCTTGTCGAGCTTCTCAATTACCGAAGCGAGCTTAGAAAGCTTATCGCCTAACCCGGCAAGCGAAGTGCCGTCTTCGTCGGCATTTACTTGTTCTATGAGCCTGTCGATAGCGAGTAGCAGCTTGTTTACCAATTCGGCACGCGTAATCGACTTGGCGGCACGCGCCTCCTTCCACCCGTCGGCATTCGCCCATTTAGATATCGTTACACGGCTCACATCGCATTTCTCAGCGATTTCCTGTTGCTCCATCCCGGAGAGAAACAGAGTGCGCGCCAGCGATTTCTTCTTTTCGATTTCCTGTTTTGTCATATTGCAATATTTTGATTTGAATGTCTTTTGCACTGTATTTCAGTGCAAAAGTGAGGTAAAAAGGGGGTGTGGTAAAAAATTGCCGACAGAGTATCGGTAATTTTTTGTAAGGCCACAAATTAGGGTGAATTTTGCCCTACAAACAACGAAAATCAGAGTGGATGGGCAGCCGAATAAAGGTGCGCAACTTAAAGCGGTTGCCCTTTGAATAAAAATAAATGATAATGGGAAAAAGAGTAAGGATCACAAATAGCAACGTGAATAGCTATGGCACGCGAGTGCTGACATCCGGGTTAGACATCAGCCAATATGAGCGCAACCCTGTGCTACTGTATATGCATGAACGCGGAGAGGTAATAGGCTACATCAAAGATCTACAGCTTGAGGGGGACGAGCTTACCGGGGAGCCGGTGTTTGACGAAGCAAGCGAGCTGAGCCAAAGGTGTAAGAAGCAATGGGAATTTGGCTCGTTGAGAATGGTGTCAATAGGAATAGATATCATCGAGACGAGTGAGAGTCAGGAACACTTGTTGCCCGGACAAACACGCCCGACGATCACCAAGTCAAAGCTCGACGAGGTATCGGTAGTGGATATAGGTGCTAATGATGACGCAATAGTGCTGAAGAAAGATGGCCGACGCGTATATTCTGAAAATATCAATGAGGTGCTATGCCTCATGAAAACAAGTGTTAACAAACAAAATAAAAACCAACAAGAGATGGAAAAAGAAGAGAAAGGCGGTACAACCGGCACACAAAAAGAGGAGAAAGCAACAAGCCCATCGGTGGAGCAGTTGCAAAAAGAGAATGACGATCTCAAGGAGCAAGTTAAAACGTTGCAGAAAGAGATTGATGAGCTTAAGCTTGCAGGTATCACTGCATCGGTGGATAAAGCGATAGCAGAGAAACGCCTTGATGCCGACAAGAAAGAGAAATTTATCGAGCTCGGCAAGAAGGTAGGAGTAGAAGAGCTCGAAGGCATTTTATCCACAATGACTCCTAAAGCAAAACTCACAGCCACACTCAATGGCGGTCGTGCGAAAGAGACAGCACCATCCGATGGATTGACAGCTGAAGGTTGGAAGACGCTATATGACGTGCCCGCAGAGAAGATGATGGAGTTGCGCAATGAGCGCCCTGAAGAGTATCAACGCTTGTATAAAGCGACATACAATCTCTAATTGAAAATTGAGAGTTGAGAATTGAAATTATTAACCAATAGAAGAGAAGGAATGGGAAAAATTCTAATGATGTTGATCGGGATAATGGTCAACTGTGTAATGGGGGCGACAGCAGGTGTATTGCTTGACGTGTCGCCGGAGATGTGCGCCATCGGCGCCAATGTGGTCGCCGGAGCTGTGAGCTTTATTCCCAAAGTGGCAGGATGTGCCATGGAGGGTGTTCTCGTTGATGTATGGATTGGCGAGGTTGTTAAAAAAATGCGAGGCATGCTTGTCTGCACCTGGTTGCAAGGCATTCCTGACATGTCAACCATCGTGACAAACAAAGATGCGATACACCTTGTGGAGACCGGCGTAGATCCCGACGTGCTTATCAATAACACCACCTATCCTATCGAGACACAAGAGATGGAAGATGGCGATATCGTGATAAAACTTGACAAATTCCAGACTAAAGCAACCGTTGTAACCGACGATGAGCTCTATGCATTAAGCTATGACAAGATGGCGCGAGTAAAAGAGGCTCATGGCGATGCGATAAACGATGCAAAATATGCGAAAGCAGCGCACGCAATGTGTGCCAATTCGCACACGAAAACCACCCCTGTACTTACAACCAGCGGAGACGACGATGGTACCGGTCGCAAGCGCATGACAACACATGATGTGCTTGCTATGAAGGCAGCCCTCGACAAATTGGGGGTACCTGCAGATGGTCGTCGTTTGGTGCTATGTGCCGACCATGTCAATGACCTATTGGGTAGCGACGAGTCGTTTGTTCGCCAATATAACATCGACACTGTTAATGGCAAGATAGGCAGATTGTACGGCTTCAATATCTATGAATTCGGCAATACGCCTGTATATACTGCATCCGGCGAGAAAAAAGCCGTTGGCGCAACATCTGACACCGGAGAGTATCAATGCTCATTCGCCTTCTGGGAAAAACGTGTGTTCATGGCAACCGGCTCAACAAAGATGTACTACAAGGAAGCAGCCAAAGATCCGCAATATCAACAGAACACAATCAACTTCCGTCACTACTTCCTGGCAATGCCTAAGAAGATGGATGCCGGAGTGGTGATGCGCTCAGTAGCGGTGTGAGTTTGGTAGATATACCCCTCCGGGGCTTTGCCCCACCTCCCCTACATTAGTGGAGGAGTTGGGTAAAGAGCCTGAAACCAAACAATAGTACAACAATTGCAGATTATGGCGAAACTTAAATATCTGGTGATCCACTGCACGGCCACGGCAGAGGGGCGTGAGGTGACGGCAGCACAGATCCGCGCAGCGCACACTAACCCGGTGAGCAAGGGTGGCCGTGGCTGGCGTGTGGTGGGTTACACGGATATTATACATCTGGATGGACGCATTGAGCGTCTTGTCGATAACAACGAGGACGCGAATGTTGATCCATGGGAGATTACCAACGGCGCAAAGGGCTACAACAGCATCAGTCGCCATGTCGTATATACTGGAGGTCTTGACAAAAAAGGAAAGCCAAAGGATACCCGCACGGTGGCGCAAAAAGAGGCATTAAAACGATATGTGCTTGACTTTCACCGCCGATTTCCGGATGTGAAGATTATAGGACACAACGAGGTTGCAGCCAAAGATTGTCCTTGTTTCGATGTTCAGGCATGGCTCAGGGACCTTAATATCAACAATTAAAAAAAAGGATGGAACTCAGCGAAATATTGAATGTGCTACTTGGCGGCGGATTGATAGCGGCAGTGATAAGTGTAATCACGTTGCGCGCAACAGTACGCAAGGCTAATGCTGAAGCCGAAAAAGCGATGTCCGAGGCAGAGAGTGTGCGCATCGATAATGCCGAGCACGCCACCCGGATATTAGTTGAGAATATCGTAAAACCATTAACCGATGAACTGGAGAAAACCCGAAAGGATCTTCAATCGACGAAGCGTGAGATGGCGAGGTTGCGCAAGGCTGTCAATGATGCCAATCGCTGTCGCCATCATGATGAGTGTCCTGTGCTTGACGGGTTGCGCCGTCAGGAGAACGGCACAGAGCGAGGCGGAGATGCACAGCACTCGGATGAGTGCCGGGCACGAAGTCCAAACGACGCAGAGTGATGCTCAGACGCTGATAGATGACGACCTTGA
This sequence comes from Muribaculaceae bacterium, assembly GCA_017520235.1. Lineage (GTDB taxonomy): Bacteria > Bacteroidota > Bacteroidia > Bacteroidales > Muribaculaceae > RGIG4079. Next base: position 9,420 of record JAFXGB010000168.1, read on the forward strand.
GATAGAATGGATGTGTGTGGAGTTCTGGAACGACACCAGTACCCCTCCGGCAGTGCGAGGCGCACACCCGAAAATAGTGGAGCAACAGAGCCCGACTGTAAAGAGTGTGCTGAAAGGGAAGGCGACACGCAAGCACCAAGAACGGCACGAGGAGGATAGACACGATGCACGTGAAGTTGCGAGAAGTGATAGCACGGTGACCGACAGCCATACTATCAGCAAGGAGACGGAGAGCCACCGCCGGCAATTCCCCGGAGCAATAACAGTAATCGGCATTATTGCCGTGATAGTGGCGTGCCGAAAGATATTCAAACAATAATCAAATAGTATTTAAAAAACATTTAAACAAACGAACTATGGCAACAGAAAGAATAATCATGGCATGGAACGAGTGCGATATCTC
>JAFXGB010000169.1 GCA_017520235.1 Muribaculaceae bacterium
CGGATGCCAACTACTGCAACGATGCTTCGAGCAACGAGACGAATTGATTAAACATGGGAAGGGGGAAATCAGGATTAATCGCAATGTAAATCGCTCTGATAGTGATTTTGAAAAACTATATCAGATTGCTGAGTATTTTGCCAACGAAGGTGAGGTTGTAGAACTCACACCAAAGATGTCGCGTCCTCCGAAATTCAAATATGAATGTATATATGGTGATTTGATTGGTACTAAATATGAAGGGAAATGCCCCGATTTACGTATCGGAGGCAAATGGTACGAACACGAAGGTTTTATCACGAATAATCCAAAACGTGCATTTTCTAATATGGTTGCTCATGGATTAAAACAATCAAGCAGAATTATTAGCTACAAACCTGATTTAACGGATGCATATATGAAAAGAATAATTAAGCAACGAATCAATGAAGGACAAACTATTGTTGAAGTTTGGATTATTGAGGAAGATTATATTAGATGCCTATATAAAAAGTCAGAGGAATGATTACTCACTCCTCCTTCTGCAACGAATCGGTGGTCATTAACCACGGAATCGTTACTGCAAATATAGCAACTATTTTTCAAATAACAATAAAATGAGTGATAAAATCTTATAAAACACGAAGAAGCGGCCCCTCAAGAGGTCGCTTCTTCGTTTCCTATTTATATTCCACTCCTGAGTAGTTGTCGGGACTTATCTCTACCATTTTAACTTCCGACGTCCCCTCATAGATGTTCTGTGTCTCGTGGACTATCAGGAACATCCCTTCGGTGCTTGCGTCGGTCATCGTGATGCGACTCGGGATTAGTTGCGCAGTGCCCGATAGTGCTGTTTTTCTCCCGGCATACTGGCTATAGGCTGTCCCGATAAGCAATCGCTCCAGACGCCCCGTAACTCCGGCCCGGTAGAATGTAGAATAAGCGGTGCCGTTCTCAGCAGACAGTCCACTGACCACAGAGTGGCAAGAGGAGGCTAAAATACAAAATTCGCTAAAAATAGGGGAGAGGAATTGCACGATAAAATTTTTAAGTGTAATTTTGCAACTTAATTTCAAAAAGTGTGTCTTTTTGGCACTATGTTTGTATATTACTAAGAATAATCAAAACTTGAAATAATTATTATGAACGTATCAATGGAAAAAATCGACAATGTGAGCGCTCGTCTCATTGTGTCGGTTGTAGAAAATGACTACCAAGAAAAGGTAACTAAAGAGATTAAACAAATAGGTCGCACTCACACTATCCCCGGTTTCCGCAAAGGTCATGTTCCTTTTGGCGAATTAAATCGTCGTTTTGGGAAACAAATAGCAAGCGACGTTATCAACCAAGAAGTTTATGAGGCTGTATCAAACTACATTCGCGACAATAAACTTGGAATCCTCGGCGAACCTCTTCCTGTAGAAGTTCAAGAACTTGACCTCAAAAATCAAAAAGACTATACATTCCAATACGAAATAGGTTTAGCTCCTGAAATCAACATCAATCTTGACAAAAACACTCACATTCCGTTCTACCCAATTGAGATTTCTCAAGAGATGATTGATGAGCAAGACAAGAATTTCCGCGAACGCTTTGGCTCTCAAGTGCCGGGAGAAGAAGTTGATGCTAAAGCTCTTGTAAAAGGTTCAATCATGGAACTTAACGAAGATGGCAGCATCAAAGAGGGCGAAGACGCTATCCAAGTAACAAGCGGAATTATTGCACCAATGTATTTCAAATCAAAGGAAGAAAGCGATAAATTCATCGGCAAAAAAGTAGGAGACAAAGTTGTTTTCAATCCTTATAATACTTGCGAAGGCAATGCCGCTGAGTTGGCTTCAATGCTTCAAGTTGACAAAGACAAAGCAGATAATATCAAAGGTAACTTTGAATTTTCTATCGCTGAAATCATCGTTGTTAAACCAGCTGATTTGAACCAAGAATATTTTGATGGTTTATTTGGTAAAGACAAAGTAACAAGCGAAGAAGCTTACTATGCTGAAATCAAAAAAATGATTTCTTCTCAAATTTCAGGTAACAGCGACATGCTTTTCCGCATTCAAACAGAAAAGCAACTCGTTGAACAATATGGCAACGTTGAACTACCTGAAACATTCTTGAAAAAATGGCTTGTTGCTCGCAATGATGGCTTTACTGCAGAAACTATCGATGCCGAATTTGAAAAAATGATTCCATCACTTAAATGGCAACTTATCAAAGAACGCATTGCTGCCGCTGCTGAAATCAAAATCGAAGAAGCTGACGTAATGGCACATGCTAAAGCACTTGCTGCAAATCAATTTGCACAATATGGCATGACAAATATGGATGATGACACTCTCACTGATTATGCTAAACGCATCCTTGCAGACAAAAACTATCGTCCACGCATCATCGAAGAGGTTGGCGACATCAAATTGTTTGACGCAATCAAAGAAAAAGTTACTCTTGATGTAAAAGAAATCTCATTAGAAGAATTCAAAGAAATTGCATCTAAAGCATAAGATTTTTTCAACTAAGGACACAAAAGAGTGCTGCATATTGTAGCACTCTTTCTTTTTTATATAATTTTTTAATATAGAAATTTGGAATTTATTAGGTTTTTATTTGTATCTTTGGTATAAGAAACAATTTTTGGTAAAAAGATATTATGAATAACGATTTTAGAAATTACGCTGTAAAGCACTTGGGCATGAATGGTCTTGCCCTTGATCAATATGCATCAAAAATAACATCAAGCTACATATCACCAACTATCATAGAAGAGCGTCAACTAAATGTCGCACAGATGGATGTCTTTTCACGCTTGATGATGGATCGCATTATATTCTTAGGCACAGATGTCAATGATTATACTGCAAATGTAATTCAAGCTCAATTACTATTTCTTGACCAAGCTGATCCTGGTAAAGATGTTTCAATATACATAAATTCTCCTGGAGGCTCAGTATATGCCGGACTTGGGATATATGACACAATGCAATATATCTCAAGTGATGTATCAACAATATGTACAGGTATGGCAGCATCTATGGCGGCAGTTCTATTGGTTGCAGGAGCTGAAGGTAAAAGATTTGCATTAAAACATTCTCGCGTGATGATCCATCAACCAATGGGTGGTGCACAAGGGCAAGCTTCAGACATTGAGATTACCGCTCGCGAAATTCAAAAACTAAAGAAAGAACTTTATACTATTATTTCTGATCACTCAGGCGTTGCCTATGACAAAGTAGCAAAAGATTCTGACAGAGACTATTGGATGACTGCTGCAGAGGCAAAAGAATATGGCATGATTGATGAAGTTCTAATTAGAGCAAAGCATTAAATATGGGAAAGAAGCAACAAGTGAAATGTGCATTTTGTGGTCGTCCTGCCAACATGAGCGAGGTACTCATTCCGTCGGCATTGGACGAGACCTACATTTGCGCTGAATGTGTTGACCAAATTCATGAGATGCTGAAAGATTATCGCCATGAAGAAAGTAAGAAAAATAGCGAAAATATAGATTTAAATTCTATACCAAAACCCAAAGAGATAAATGATTTCTTAAATCAATATGTCATTGGACAAGATGACGCTAAGAAATATTTATCGGTTGCCGTTTATAACCATTATAAACGCTTGGCTCAAGGTAAAGATGATGATGTTGATATTGAAAAAAGTAACATTATTATTGTAGGTCCGACTGGTACCGGAAAAACGTTATTAGCCAAAACTATTGCTCGGTTCCTTAATGTTCCTTTTACTATCGTTGATGCAACAGTATTGACTGAAGCCGGCTATGTGGGTGAGGATATTGAAAGTCTATTAACCCGACTACTTCAAGTTGCCGATTATAATGTAGAGCAAGCCGAAAAAGGAATTGTTTTCATTGATGAAATTGACAAGATAGCGCGCAAAGGAGACAATCCATCAATCACTCGCGATGTGAGTGGCGAAGGTGTACAACAAGGATTACTTAAATTACTCGAAGGCTCTGTAGTGAATGTTCCCCCTCAAGGAGGTCGTAAACACCCTGATCAAAAAATGATACAGGTAAATACTAAAAATATACTCTTCATTTGTGGTGGTGCTTTTGATGGCATTGAACGTAAGATAGCGCAAAGACTTAATACCCATGTTGTGGGATTTTCTACTGATGCTAAAAAACAAAACATTCAACGAGATAATTTTCTTCAGTATGTATCACCTCAAGATCTCAAATCTTTTGGGTTAATACCTGAAATCATCGGGCGCCTTCCTATTTTAACTCATCTTAACCCACTAAATAGAGCGGATTTAAGACGTATTTTGACAGAGCCCAACAATGCAATTATCCGTCAATATAAAAAATTATTTAACATGGATAATGTCGCTCTATCATTTACCGATGATACTCTTGACTTGA
>JAFXGB010000170.1 GCA_017520235.1 Muribaculaceae bacterium
TGGGCTTTTTGACGCTGTGAAATTGAGGAATTTACATGGATATACCAACGGAGGACAACTGATGCGAATGTGTATTTCTTTTGCACCATCATTGAACATATCTTTCACGTTATCACGCAATTGAGTACCACGAACAATTGAGTCATCACAGAATATTATCTTGCGACCTTTTAGCAATGACTTGTTTGTAATCAATTTCATTTTCGCAACAAGTTCGCGACGTTCTTGCGTACTTGGAGTAAAACTGCGAGGCCATGTTGGGGTATATTTTACAATGCTTCGTTGATAAGGAACTTTTTTGCCTTGAGCATATCCAAGAGCCATTCCAATTCCTGAATCGGGAATTGCACTAACGAAATCGACATCGTCATTATCATTTTTTCCCATTTCAAGACCCGACTGATAACGCATTTCTTCCACATTGCGACCTTCGTATTCACAAGATGGATACCCATAATAGGTCCACAAGAAAGCGCATATTTGCATTTTGTCATTTGGCTTGCGCAGTTGTATTATATCATCAGCTGTGATTTCAACAATTTCGCCAGGACCTATTGTATAATCAATATCATAACCTAAATTTGAGAACGAACATGTCTCAGAAGTTACGGCACGCGCACCGTCTTTTTTGCCAATAATAATGGGTGTACGACCATACTTGTCGCGAGCTGCAATGATTGTAGATTCTGTCAACAGCAACATTGAGCATGAGCCTTTTATGCTATTATAAACATTTTCAATTCCACTTACAAAATCTTTTCCCTCACTAATAAGGGCTGCAATCATTTCAGTAGGATTAATTATATCATAACTATGCTCACAAAAATGGTGCCCCTTGGCAAGTAATTCTTTTTCTAACTCTTTTATATTATTTATGCGTCCAACAGTTACGATCGCAAATTTGCCAAGATGACAATTCACAATAATAGGTTGAGCATCAGTATCACTAATTACTCCAATACCGACATTGCCATGAAACTCATCTAAATCTTTTTCAAATTTAGAGCGAAAATAGGCATTTTCAATATTATGAATTGAACGTGTAAATACTCCATTATAACATGTCGCAATTCCGGCACGCTTTGTTCCCATGTGAGAATTATAATCCACACCATAGAACAACTCATTCACACATTTATCTTTTTTGGCTACTCCAAAAAAACCTCCCATAGATTATACTGTTTCAAATATTTAATAAACAGCAAAGTGGAATTTAATCTACATGATTAATTCCACTTTGCTCCTATACTATTTTATTTTTTAGTTTTACTTTCCACCCACTTGCGTGCATTTACAAACGCATCAATCCATGGTGTTACATCATCATTGCGATGTGAATATGGATAATATCCACATTGCCATGGGAATATGGCACGCTCCAAGTGAGGCATCATTGCCAAGTGACGACCATCTGCCGATGCAATACCTGCAACAGAAGCACGAGATCCGTTAGGGTTAGCAGGATAAGCGGCATAATTATATTTTGCTACAATATTATATTTGTCAAGTTTCTCAGGTAGATTAAACTTACCTTCACCGTGAGCAACCCAAATACCCAATTTTGAACCAGCTAATGAGCCAAACATTACTGAGTTGTTTTCCGGAATTGTTACGCCCAAGAATTGAGATTCAAACTTGTGAGAAATATTGTGTTCCATCTTGGTTTTCTTTTCATGTTCAGGATTGATCAAGTTAAGTTCAATCATTAATTGACATCCATTACAAATACCAAGACTTAATGTATCTTCACGTTTGTAGAAATTATCCAATGCACGTTTAGCTGTTTCATTCCAAAGGAAACCTCCTGCCCAACCTTTAGCAGAGCCAAGCACGTCAGAGTTAGAGAAGCCTCCACAGAATACAATCATATTCACATCTTCAAGAGTTTCACGCCCTGACATTAGGTCAGTCATGTGAACGTCCTTCACATCAAAACCAGCAAGATACAATGAATAAGCCATTTCGCGGTCACCATTCACACCTTTTTCGCGAATAATTGCAGCTTTCACGCCACTCTTGCCATCGCGGCGCAAAGCCAATCCTTTAGTAGCAAGTTTGCCGTTAAATCCTTTAGGGAATCGATAACGAATAGGTTGTTTTTTATAGTTTTCATAACGCATAGCTGCACATTTCTCACCACTTTGAACAGCATCCATTAGATATGATGAACGGAACCATACATCACGAAGATAATCGATACCAAACATGTGTTCAGTACCATTGTGCGACAACATGATAGTGCGTTCATCTTGAGGAGCACCTATTGCACAGAACTTAGCTCCGGCTTCAGCAAGAATAGCTTCAACGCGTTCAGTTTTAGCATCAGCAACTTGAATTACAAGTGCAGGGTTTTCTGCAAACAAGATTTTTATTAAATCACTTTCACCATTTGCAACAAAACCATCAGTATTAAACTCAATACCACCATTAACATTACCAAATGTCATTTCAAGCAAAGCAGTAATCAAACCTCCGGCTGAAACATCGTGAGCAGCAAGCAACATCTTGTTGTTCACCATTTTTTGAACAGCATTAAATGTTTTCACAAATTGAGCGGTATCAGTAACTGTTGGAGCCTCAGCTCCAAGTTTGTTCAACGATTGAGCAAATGCCGAGCCACCAAGTTTTAATGCATCAGAAGAGAAGTCTATATAATATAATGTAGATTTCTTTGGTTGTAATACAGGAGAAACGGTCTTGCGAACATCTTTTACTTCACCTGCAGCAGAGATAATAACTGTTCCAGGAGAGTAAACCTTGTCTTCTCCATATTTTTGAGTCATAGAAAGGCTATCCTTTCCTGTTGGGATATTTATACCAAGAGCACATGCGAAATCGCTACAAGCCTCAACGGCACGATAAAGAGCAGCATCTTCACCAGCATTTTTACATGGCCACATCCAGTTAGCACTCAACGACAATCCTTTAATACCATTGATGATAGGAGTCATTGAAATATTTGTCAACGCTTCAGCAATAGCCATAACTGAGCCTTTAGCTGAATCAACAAGAGCTACTTGAGGAGCATGACCTATTGACGTAGCAATACCTGCTTTACCTCTATAGTCAAGAGAAACAACACCACAGTCGCTCAATGGCAATTGAATTTCACCTTGACATTGTTGACGAGCAATTTTACCTGTTACCGAGCGGTCAACCTTATTTGTCAACCAATCTTTACAAGCAACAGCCTCCAAACTCAACACATCTTTAACATATTCATCAATCTTAGCTTCATCATATTGGACATCGCTATATGAAACATTTATAGTTGTGTCAGTCATCACTGTTTTTGGTGAATTGCCAAACATATCAGCCATTCCCAAATCGATGGGTTTTACACCATCTTTTTGTTCAAACACAAAACGATCATCACCTGTGGTTTCTCCAACGACATACAATGGAGCTCGTTCACGATCAGCAATGCGTTTTACATATTCAATATCTTTTTCCTCGATAACCATACCCATACGCTCTTGGCTTTCATTACCGACAATCTCTTTTGACGATAATGTTTTGTCTCCAATGGGTAACGCATCAATATTGATTTTACCACCTGTTGCTTCCACCAATTCAGAGAGAGCATTCAAGTGTCCACCAGCACCATGGTCATGGATTGAAACAATGGGGTTGTTATCGCTTTCTGCAAGAGCACGAATTACGTTTGATACACGTTTTTGCATTTCAGGGTTGGCACGTTGCACAGCATTCAACTCAATTGAGTTGTCATATTGCCCTGTTTCTACTGAAGAAACAGCACCACCGCCCATACCGATGCGATAGTTATCACCACCCATAACAACAACTTTTTCACCTGGTTTAGGTTCTCCCTTAATAGCATCCTTCTTAGCAGCAAATCCCACACCACCAGCAAGCATTATCACCTTATCATAGGCATATTGTTTGTCGTTTTCTTCATGTTCAAAAGTAAGGAGTGAGCCACAGATAAGAGGTTGACCAAATTTGTTACCGAAATCTGATGCACCATTTGACGCCTTAATCAAAATATCACAAGGTGTTTGATACAACCATGCACGAGGATCCATGAGCTTTTCCCAGCGATGTTCTTCCGACATGCGAGGATATGATGTCATATAAACCGCTGTCCCGGCAATTGGCAAACTTGCCTTACCTCCACCAAGACGGTCACGAATTTCACCACCAGTACCTGTTGATGCGCCATTAAATGGCTCTACTGTAGTTGGAAAGTTGTGGGTTTCGGCCTTCAACGATATAACCGTATCTATATCTTTCACCTCAAAATAGTCAGGACGGTCAGGATTAGTGGGGTAGAACTGATCCACTTTAGGACCTTTCACAAATGCCACATTATCCTTATACGCCGACACGAGACGATTAGGATTTTCTTTTGACGTTTTCTTGATAAGGCTGAAAAGCGACATTGGCTTTTCTTCTCCATCAATAACAAATGTACCACCAAATATTTTGTGACGGCAGTGTTCAGAGTTTACTTGTGAGAAGCCAAACACTTCGCTATCAGTCAATGGGCGACCAAGCTTTTCACTCAATTGACGAAGATATTCTTCTTCATCTACACTTAGGGCAAGACCTTCTTGCTTATTATATTCACTGATATCATCAATATAGACAATTGGGTCCGGAGTTTTATTGACAGTAAAAATCTTACTATTAAGTCCGTCATAGACACGTTGAAGCATTTTGTCAAAACGTGGAGCCTCATCACGGCTCAAGAAAAATTCCTCAATGCGAGTAATACCTTCAATACCCATGTTTTGAGTGATTTCCACGGCATTAGTACTCCATGGAGTAATCATTTCACGGCGAGGACCGACGTATTTGCCTTTCAAAGAGGTGCTTGCAAGAGGTTTCGCTCCGTCAAACAACCATGTCAATTTTTCTTTCTCTGCATCTGAGAACTTGTGATTTGTTTCTACGGCAATAATATGATTAGAGCCTTTTTTGAAAAATACAACCATGCTCTGAAAATTTGTTATTTTGATAGATGATACGATTATTAAAATTAAGCTACAAAGATAGTGCAATTCAAAAGCAATTGCAAAATTTAGCTCCTATTAAATTTCGCAATCTTAAATTTTATTTTCTCCCGCCATCGTAATAGACGGTACGCATGCTTTTGTCAAATGCATTAAAATCCTCAATCAATCCCCCCAGTAAATTCTGTGTTTGTTCTACTGCAGTATTAAACGAATTAAATACAACAGCATTTTGTGCCAACATAGAAAAAGATGTTGATAATTTACGCGATTGTTTAATCGCATTTCCTACCAAATCGTTAAAATCATCAATATTAAGATTTAATGTCTTAAGTATTTTTTCGCCATTACCTTCAATGTCTATACGAAATTTTATGGTCTCACTCATTGTTTTCTCAAATTATTTATATTTGTAGTGAACATTAACAATGTTACCATTATGATTAAGTTCTTATGCATATTATCTATAATTATCGGAATTCTATTCGGTTGAACTCTATGCAAGAATAGTGATGATTGTGATTGGAATGGCGGTTTATGGTGAATTAATTTCCTATCATATATCAGCCTCGTGTTTCCCATGAGGCCGTTTTTATTTAGAGAACTTCTATCAATTGCTTTGTAACGATTTGTGATTCTTTAGTTGAGCAGATTTTTGATTTCAGTCGAATGAGCATAGCGAGCTATGTGATTAAGACTAAAGCAAAAAGATGCCAAATAAAAGCACAAAGTGCACAAAAGAATCCTTTCCAATTTCTATTGTTTTAACTTATTCGTGGAATTTATAGAATTTCCCTTTAACCCATAGCGTGCTATCGCTGCGACGCCGTCTGCAACGCTCCGATTACATTTTCTCCGGACTCAAAACCTTTCACGAACTCAATGAGGCGTTCCCGTCGCTCATCGATGAGAACGGCAATCGAAAGCCGTTTGAACGCTTTTTAAACGACGTTCAAAAGATAAACGACCGCTACAACCACAACTACCTGCGTGCCGAATACAACTTCGCTTCGGCTTCAGCCGAAATGGCTGCGCGATGGGAGCAGTTCATGGAGGATGGCGACCGCTATAATCTGCAGTACCGCACCGCTTCCGACGGCAAGGTGCGTCCCGAACATGCTGCGCTCCATGGTGTCACGCTACCCATCGACGATCCGTTTTGGGAACAGTTCACCCCGCCTAATGGGTGGAACTGTCGATGCTCCGTTGTGCAGGTGCGCAAGTCAAAGTACCCGACCACGCCCCACGACGAGGCTATGGCGCTGGGCGAACAAGCCACTCAGCGCGACACTCGCCACATGTTCCGTTCCAATCCCGGCAAGGAGCAAAAAACGTTCCCCGACTATAACCCGTACTCAATCAGCAAGTGCCATAACTGCGACATCGCTTCTAAACTCGCTAAAGGAATACCTGACAACCAACTTTGCGCCGGATGCCAACTACTGCAACGATGCTTCGAGCAACGAGACGAATTGATTAAACATGGGAAGGGGGAAATCAGGATTAATCGCAA